>JADYYY010000003.1 GCA_020853395.1 Acidobacteriota bacterium | reverse complement strand
TCGCGAACTCCTCGGCCTCGGTTTCGGCCGTGCCGGTCATCCCGGAGAGCTTGTCGTACTTGCGGAAGTAGTTCTGGAACGTGATGGTCGCGAGCGTCTGGTTCTCGCGCTCGATCTTGACCTTCTCCTTGGCCTCGACGGCCTGGTGCAGGCCGTCGCTCCAGCGGCGCCCAGGCATCAGCCGGCCCGTGAACTCGTCGACGATCACGACCTGCCCGTCCTTGACCATGTACTCGATGTCGCGGCGGAACAGCGTGTGGGCGCGCAGCCCCTGCTGGATGTGATGCAGCAGCGGCATGTTCACCGGGTCGTAGAGCCCGCCAGAGCCGGGCGCCAGGCGATGCGCCACGAGCTTCTCGGCCTTCGCCATCCCGCCCTCGGTGAGCTGCACCGTCTTGTGCTTCTCGTCGACGAGATAGTCGCCGGTGCCCTCGAGCCGCTCGCGATCCTCCGCCTTGACGTTGCCTTGCGTCACGGCGCCGGGCGTCAGCTTCGGGATGATGCGATCGACCTCGTAGTAGAGGTCCGTGGACTCCTCGGCCGGCCCCGAGATGATGAGCGGCGTGCGCGCCTCGTCGATCAGGATGCTGTCGACCTCGTCCACGATGGCGAAGCGATGGCCGCGCTGGACGAACTGCGCGAGCTCGAACTTCATGTTGTCGCGCAGGTAGTCGAAGCCGAACTCGTTGTTCGTGCCGTAGGTCACGTCGGCGCCGTAGGCGACCTGACGCTCTGCGTCGTTGAGGTCGTGCTGGATGACCCCGACCGTCATGCCGAGGAATCGGTAGATGCGCCCCATCCATTCGGAGTCGCGCCGCGCCAGGTAGTCGTTGACCGTGACGACGTGCACGCCCTTGCCTTCGAGGGCGTTGAGAAAGGCCGGCAGCGTCGCGACGAGCGTCTTGCCCTCACCGGTCTTCATCTCGGCGATCTTGCCGCCGTGCAGCACCATGCCGCCGATGAGCTGCACGTCGAAATGACGCATGTTCAACACGCGCCAGCCTGCCTCGCGCACCACCGCAAAGGCCTCCGGCAACACGTCGTCGAGCGGCTCGCCACGCGAGACGCGCTCGCGCAATGCCGTGGTCCTGCCGCGCAGATCGGCGTCGTTCAGATCGCGGACGGACGATTCGAGCTCGTTGATGCGCGCCACGGCCGGCCGCAGGCGCTTGAGTTCCCGTTCGTTCTGCGTGCCGATGACTTTGGCAAGTAGCGTGTTGATCATTCGGAGGATGCCCCTGATGCCGGAGGGCGACCAGAGGACACGGACGCGGCGCCGGCGTCAGGAGATTCCAACGATTCTACGGCACAGGCACGACCAAGGGCAAAGGGCAGAGGGCAAAGGGCAAAGGGGAGGGCAAAGGAGAAAGGAAGGGTAAAGGGAAAAGGGAAAAGCGGAAAGGCGCGGCGAACGGCGCCGTGCGACGGCCGGACTACGGACGCGCGAGCAGGCGGAGCGGGTTGACTGGCCGGCCGTTGAGGAGGATCTCGTAGTGCAGGTGCGGGCTCGTCGCCCGGCCGGTCGCGCCGACGTAGCCGACGACGTCGCCGCGGTGAACTTGCTGGCCGGGATGCACCGCCACTCTCGACAGGTGACCAAAGCGCGTCGAGATGCCGTACCCGTGATCCACCAGCACGGCGTTCCCGTAGTTGCCGCTGTAGCCTGCGGATCCCACGGTGCCATCCGCGGTGGCGTGCACGGGCGTGCCGCGGTCCGCCGCGATGTCGAGGCCGGCGTGGAAATCCGCCCCGCCGTCGAACGGGTCCTTCCGGTCGCCGTAGGTCGACGACAACCACCCGGCGAGCGGCCAGATCGACGGCGTCGCGCGCGCGAGCGCCTGCTGGCTCTCCACCTTGCTCTTGACCGACGCCAGACGATTCTCGATGGCGCCGAGCAGGCCCTTGAGCACGTCGAACGTGCCTTCGGGTGATGCCGATGCCGTCGACACTTCAGGGACGGGCGTCGGGGCGGTGCCGCCGCCGGCGGCCCGCGATCGAATCACGGCCGGAAGCTTCGACAGCGCATGACGGGCCGCCGGATCGAGCTCGGCCTGGTTGCCGAGCTGGGTCAAGGCGGACTGGAGCGACGAAATCTGCTCGGCCAACTCGCCGGTCGCCTCGCGGTAGCTCTCGTTCTCGACGCGCAGGTTCTGCACGGCCTGGCGCAACGCGTCCAGCTCCGCCGGATCGCTGCTGCTGGCGCCCAGCCCAATCAGCAGCGGCACCGCCATCAGCCCAATCGCCGACAGCGCCAGCACGCGCCGCGTCACGGTCAGCCGCCGCACCGCCCCCGAATTTCGGTTCGCGATCAGAATTGTGTAACGAGGCGATCGCATGGGCCCGTCAGATCCTCTCCCAAAGAGCAGCCGGTCGAAACCTCACAAAACCTGGAAACACTAGCATAGGTAGGGCGGCAACTCCTATGGAGTTCGCCACTAGGCCATCGAGTCGGGCAGGCGGAACTGCAAGGCTTCTGCCACGTCGGCGGGCGAGATCTCGGATCGAGCCGCCAGGTCGGCGATCGTGCGCGCCACGCGCAGCACGCGCGTGACGCCGCGCGCACTCATGCGAAATTTCGCCGCGCCGCGGCCGAGGATCGCCTCGGCCGCCGCGTTCCGTTCCAGCCGGCACGCCTCGCGAAGCGCCGCACCCTGCAGACGCGAATTTACACACCGCTGCCGGGCGATCTGCCGGTTTCTGCACAGGACGACGCGCTCGCGGACGGCGGCCGTGGGCTCGTTCGGCTGCTGACCCTGCAGATCTCGCCACGGCACGGCCGGCACCTCGATCGCGAGATCGAAGCGATCGCGCAGCGGCCCGGACAGCCGGCGGCGATAGCGATCCACGACGGCAGGCGGACATCGGCAGGCGCGCTGCTCGCTGTCCAGATAACCGCATGGACACGGGTTCATCGCGCCGACGAGCATGACGTCGGCCGGGAACACGACCGACCGGCTGGCGCGCGCGATGTGCACGGCGGCAGACTCGAGCGGTTGGCGCAGCGTCTCGAGCACCCGCCTCGAGAATTCCGGGAGCTCGTCGAGGAACAGCACGCCGCCGTGCGCCAGGCTCAGTTCGCCCGGCCGCGGGGCGGCACCGCCGCCGATGAGGGCCACGTCGGAGCACGTGTGGTGCGGCGCCCGGAACGGACGGCTGCGAATGAGCCCGCTCCCTTCGGCGAGCAGGCCGGCGACCGAGTGAATGGCCGTGACCGTGAGAGCTTCATCGAGGGCGAGCGGAGGCAGAATCCCTGGCAGCCGCCGCGCGAGCATGGTCTTGCCGGCGCCGGGCGGACCGCAGAGCAGAAGGTGATGGCCGCCCGCCGCGGCGATCTCGAGGGCACGCCTGCCCCTCAACTGCCCGTGGACGTCGGCGAGGTCCTCGAGTGGGGCCGCTTCGCCGCTGCACGCCGGGATTGCCGGACAGGGCGGCCGGTAATCGGACGTGAGCACACGCACGGCCTCGGCGAGCGACTCGACCGGACAGAGCGACGCCGGCAGCGCAATCGCGGCCTCGGCGCTGTTGAGCCGCGGAAACATGAGCGGCACGTTCTCGTCGCGCGCGGTCACCGCGATGGGCAGCAGGCCGCGCATGGCCGGGACGCCGCCGTCGAGCGACAGCCCGCCGACGACGAGGTACTCGGGCGCGTCACGCGTCGGGAGCACGCCGCCGCCGGCCAGAATGCCCAGCGCGATCGGCAGATCGAATGCAGCCCCGACCTTCCGCAGGTCGGCAGGCGCGAGGCTGACCGTGATCCGCTGGAACGGAAACGGGAAACCGGAGTTGCGGATCGCCGATCGGACGCGGTCGCGGCTTTCGCGTACGGTCGCATCGGGCAAGCCGACCACGGTCAGGCCGGGCAGTCCGGGTGACACATCCACCTCGACCGACACCGGCACGGCGCGGACGCCAACCACGGCGGCCGTAGCGACCCGAGCGAGCACGAACGGGACGGAGGCAAGATGCCGACCAGGCTTGCCGCGCGTTTCACGGCGCTTCCGTGAGGGCTTCGCATCGATTGCCACCTTTCAGGCCGAGGAGCCGTTGCAGGAATCGCGTACCGAACGGCGCGCAGGGCCGCGCAGGTATACTTCCGGTCTACTCAACGCTGTCGAAGCACGAGGTGCGTCGTGAACGTCCGAACGCGAGTCAGACGAGTGCAGGCGACGATCGTGGCGGGCGTGCTCGCTGGCGTGCTCGGGCACGCACAGGGTGGCCCTGCGCCGGCGCCTGCCGCTGGCGGCCGGGGAAGAGGCGCCGGAGCTGCGGGGGTGCAGGGCGGCGGCCGTGCGGCACCCACACCACGGCTGGACTACCCGCAGCGGGACGTCGATGCCTCGGCCGTCGAACGCGGCAAGGCCGTCTACAGCGTCAACTGCGCCTTCTGCCATGGCCCCGACGCCCGCGGGGGCGACGGCGGCGGTCCCAATCTGCTTCGCTCTCAGCTCGTGCTGAGCGATCAGAAGGGCGAGCTCATCGGCGAGGTCATCCGGAACGGCCGGCCCGGCACGACCATGCCGCCCATCGCGCTCACGCCACAGCAGATCACGGACATCGCCGAGTACCTGCACAGCTTCCGTGTCGGCGGCTACGACATCTCCCGCGTGACGCCGGTCAGCATCATCGTCGGCGATGCCAAGGCCGGGGCCGTCGCGTTCCGGGCGCGCTGCAGCGCCTGTCATTCGGCGACGGGCGATCTCGAGGGCATCGCCAGCCGATACCCCGAGCCTCGGCAGATGCAGGACGCCTGGCTCATGCCGACGACGGCGGGCGGGCGTGGCGGCACGACGAAGCCCGTCACCGTCACGGTGACGCTCCCGTCCGGCCAGCGGTTCGAAGGGCCGCTCGTGCGCATCGACGACTTCACGGTGGCGCTCCAGTTGCCCGATGGCACGTCGAAGTCGTTCACGCGCCGCGACAGGACACCGTCGATCGAGATCCACGATCCGTTGAAGCCCCACCGCGAGCTGTTGCCGCAGTACTCGGACGACGAGATCCACGACATCACCGCCTATCTGGTGAGCCTCAAATGACGCCGAATCTCCGCTCCCTGTGCGTGCTCCTGCTCTTGGCGCTGCCGCTCGCCGTCGGCAGCCAGGCGCTGTGGCTCGATCACGCGGAGCTGCTCAAACCGCTCGCCGACACGTGGCCCACGTACTCGGGCGACTACACGGGCAAGCGTTTCAGCGGGCTCACGCAGATCACGACGGGCAACGTGAAGCACCTCACGCTCAACTGGATGGCGCGCGTGTCGACCGCCGCCGGCGGAGGCGGGCGCGGCGGCGGCGTGCCGACGATCATCGGGGGCGAGGGGCCTGATGCGGGGCTGACGGCCGGGAACGCGACGATCAAAGGGTCGGTCCTCATGGTCAACGACGTTCTGTACGTCACGGCGCCCGACCATGTGTGGGCGGTCGACGCGCGCGACGGACGCACGCTGTGGCATTACGTCTGGAAGACGCGCGGTGGCACGCACATCGCCAACCGCGGCGTCGGCATCTACGGGGATTGGCTGTTCTTCGAGACGCCTGACAACTACCTCGTCAGCCTGGACGCGCGCACCGGCCGGGAACGATGGCACACGGTCATCGCCCCGTTCGAGCACCAGTACTTCTCGACGACCGCGCCCGTCATCGTCGGCAACCACGTGATCGCTGGAACGGGCAACGACCTCGACTCGCCGGGGTTCCTCCAGTCGTTCGATCCGGTGGACGGGAAGCTCCAATGGAAGTTCTACACGACGCCGCAGAATCCCGGCGATCCGGGCGCGGACAGTTGGGCATCGCTCGACGCGGCGCGGCACGGCGGCGCGCAGCCGTGGATGCCGGGCTCCTACGATCCCGAGCTCGGGCTCTACTACTTCGGCACGGGCAATCCCACGCCGGCCTACGTGACTGGTCCGCGCGGACCCGGCGACCATCTGTACACGGGTTCGCTCATCGCCTTGAACGTCGAGACCGGCAAGATGGCCTGGGCGTATCAGACCGCGCCGCGCGACACGCACGACTGGGACTCGGCGCAGACGCCCATCCTCTACGACGGTGAGCTCAACGGCCGGACGCGGAAGCTCATCATGACGGCCGCGCGCAACGGCTACTTCTTCGTCCTCGATCGCGTGACGGGCGACCACCTGCTGACCAGCACCTATGCCGACGTGATCAACTGGAGCACGGGCTTGAACGACAGAGGCCAACCGATCCCGAACCCGAAGAAGGACCCGTCCGTTGGCGGTTCGCTCGTGTCGATGACGACCGCGGGCGCGGTCAATTGGCAACCGCCGAGCTTCAGTCCCCAGACGGAACTGTTCTACGTGCCCGTCGCAGCGACCTACGCGATGTTCTACCTGACCGAGACCGATCCGCGAGGGGCCATGGGCCTCGGCGGAGCGGCGCAGACGCCGCTCGCCACGAACAGCAATTACCTGGCGGCGATCGACTACAAGACCGGCAAGACGGCCTGGCGGCACGAGTATCCTGGCTTTGGAACCGGCGGGGGCAACGGCGTGCTCAGCACGGCGGGCGGCCTCGTGTTCGCCGGCGACATCAGCGGGAACATCGTCGCCTACGACGCGAAGAGCGGCGCGGTGCTGTGGCGATCGCGCATCGGCGCCGTGACGAACGCGCCGCAGACGTACCTCATCGACGGCCGGCAGCAGGTGCTCGTCGCCGCCGGCGACGCCGTCTTCTCGTTCATGCTCCAGGATTAGGGCCGGCCTCGACGGCCGCGGACCGCCGTGCCGTTACCGCAGCGTCAGCCGATCGCCGACGTTGATCTGGTTGCCGCGCATGCCGTTCAACTGCTTCAGCGCGGCGACGGTCGTCTCGAACCGGCGGGCGATCCCGAACAGCGTGTCGCCGCGCTGCACGCGGTAGGTTGTCTGGCGACCGGCTGCCGAGCCCGAGGCGGTCTGTGCGGTTCTCGCCGACGACGTTGTCGCGCGGGCGACGGCCGTAGCCGATGAGGTGGTCGCGAGCGGGCTCGCGGAGCGCTGCGGAATCATCAGGCTCTGGTTGGCGCGGACCCGCGCTCGCGAGCCGAGGTCGTTGGCGGCGCGCAGCTCCGGCACGGGAATCTTGTACTTGCGGGCGATCGCGGTGAGCGTCTCGCCTCGCCGGACGGTGTGGAAGTTGAACTTGACGAAGAGCGAGGGATCGGCGGTCACGAGCTTCTGGCGCAGCGTGACGGCCGTGCCGAGCGGCACTTTCAGCTCGTGGTCGCCCATCGGCGTCGTCGTGCGGCGCAGCTCGGTGTTCAACGCGCGGAGCTGATCGACCGACACGCCGATCCACTCCGCGATGATCTTCAGGTCGAGCGCGTTCGGCACCGTCACGCGTTCGTAGGCGAGCGGATCCCCGGCGCCGACGGTGAAGCCGTAGAGCCCAGGGTTCCTGGCGATGACGGTCGCGGCCATGATCATCGGGACGTACTCGCGCGTCTCGCGCGGCAGGTATCGCGTCGAGGCCGACAGCGCCCAGAAATCGGCCGTCCGCGCGCGCTTGATTGCGGTCTGCAGGCGGCCTGGCCCGGCGTTGTAGCTGGCGAGCGCGAGGTTCCAGTCGCCGTCGAACATGGTGGCGAGCGATTTGAGGTACTTGGCCGCGGCGCGCGTGGCCTTCTCCGGGTCGGCGCGCTCGTCGATGAACCAGCTCTGGTCGAGCCCGTGTTCGCGGGCCGTGCCCGGCATGAACTGCCACATGCCGCGTGCGCTCGCTCGAGAGAGCGCCGTCGGCTTGAACGCGCTCTCGATGAGCGGCACGTAGGCCAGATCCGCGGGCACGCCTTCGGCCTTGAAGACGTCCCGAATCATCGGCAGATAGGTGAGGCTCCGTTCGAGCCCGGCCTCCATGAAGTCGTGCAGCCGCCCCTGGAACAACTCGACGTACGACAGCACCTTGTCGTTCGGCTCGATCTCGAGGTCGAACGACGCGCGCTGCAGTTCGCTCCGCACGGTTTCGGCGGTCGTGGCGGCCGGCGTGGGCCGTTCGAACATCGCCGCCCCGAGCAGCTCGTCGATTGCCGCCGGTTCAGATCGGGTTTCGGTGAGGCCGTCGCCCTCGCGAACGGCGATCAGGTCGAGCGCGCTGATCCGATCGAGCAGTCGATCGAAGGCCGCCGCGAGCCGGGGCTCGCTGCGCGCGCCGTCGGGCAGCGCCAGCAGCACGTCGACCGCGGCGTCGAAATGGCCGCGGGCCGCCGTCAGCCGGCCTGCGCGAAGCTCGCGCTCACCGGCGCCGACCTCGGATTCGACGCGCGTCAGCGTGACGGCCGTGGGATCGGGAACGATCGGCAGCTCCGGACCGCCGAAGCTGGCAGCGGAGGGCGTGACCTTGAAGCTCGTGGGCGCGACCGCGGGCGTGACGTTCGGCCGCGCATGCGCACCGCACCCGACGAGCAAGCCTGTGACGAACACGACTGGCAGTCGGGTGATGCGCGGCATGCGTCTAGGGTCGCGTGCTCACAGGAAGGTCTCGCACCGACGATACCCTAGCATCGGCCGTGCCGGCCGGTCAATCAGGCGAACGGCGAGTTTTGCGGGCTGCGACGTCCTGCTCGGCTTGCCATTCCGGGTCCGTGGATTACGATTTCGGCCACTCGGCCGCGACGAAGACCCGGCGCGCCTCGCCGAGATCGCGCGCCGACGGCGTGATGATCGTGCGATCGCCGATCACGATCTTGCGGCCGCTCTTCAGCGCCTCGCGCACATCGTCCTCGCACACGAAGGCGGCGACCGGTTGAGCGGCCACGTCCGCTGCTGTCGCTGGCGCGGGCGGCGCCGCCGGCGCCTGGAGGAACGCGTTGACGTGGCGCTGCATCGAGGCGACGTCCACTTCGTGCGTGGTGACCCGGCTTGGCGTCTTGGGCAGAGCCGGCGAGGGAACTGGCTCGAGCCGCCGGCCGGTCGAGGGCGCGTTGATCGGGCGAACCTCGTACGCCAGCCGCTTGATGTTGAGCAGGTGGCGCGGCGAGATGTTGTCGGACGTGATGTTCCCGCCGTAACCGCCGCACCCGAGGGTCATCGCCGGGTCGAGACCGGTCGTCAGGCCGATCGATCCATGGGTCGTCGGCGTGTTCACGACGATGCGAAACGCCGGCTTCTTCAAACCGAACTCGAGAATGACCTGCTCGTCGCGCGAGTGGATCGACATCGTGTGGCCCATGCCGCCGTACCGCAGGATCTGCTTGCAGCGCTCACAGCCCTCGCGCCAGTCGGCGACGACGTAGTACGAGAGCACCGGGCAGAGCTTCTCGATCGAGAGCGGGTAGTCGCGGCCGACCCCGTCCAACTCGGCGATGAGCACGCGGGTCGCCGGCGGCACCGCGATCCCGACGGTCGAGGCGATCGCGAGCGCGGACTTGCCGACGAGCGCGGGATTCGGCAGCCGTTGCGGCGTGACGAGCACGGCCGCCAGCGCGGCGGCCTCGGCGGGCGACAGAAAATGCGCGCCCTGGCGCACGAGCTCGCGCTTCACGGTGTCGGCCACGTCGCGATCGACGACGACCGAGTTCGGTGACGAGCACAGCACGCCGTTGTCGAAGCACTTGCCGGCGACGACGTCGGCGGCGGCCTTGGCGAGATCCGCCGTCCGCTCGATGTAGCACGGCGCGTTGCCGGGCCCCACGCCGTACGCCGGCTTGCCCGCGCTGTACGCAGCCCGCACGAGCCCCATCCCGCCGGTCGCCAAGATGACCGAGACGGCCCGGTGCCGCATGAGCTCCTGGGTACCTTCGGGCGTCACCGTCTGCATCCAACTGATTGCGCCGTCGGGAAGGCCGGCCTCGACACCGGCGTCGGCCATGACCTCGGCGGCGCGCGTGATCGACTTGGCCGCCGATGGATGCGGGCTGATGACGATCGGGCACCGCGCCTTGATCGCAATCAGGATCTTGTAGATCGCCGTGGACGTCGGGTTGGTCGAAGGGACGATGGCGGCGACCACGCCGAACGGCTCGGCGATCTCGACCACCTTGCGGGTCTCGTCGCGATGGATCACGCCGACCGTGCGCATCGGCCGAATGAAGCGATACACGTGGTCCGCAGCGAACAGGTTCTTCTGGACCTTGTCGGCGACCACGCCGTAGCCGGTCTCTTCGACGGCGAGCTTCGCGAGCTCTTCGACGCGGGCCATCGCCGCTTGTGCAAGACGGTCGACCAGCCTGTCGATCTGATCCTGGGTGAATTCGGCGAGGACGGGTGCAGCGTGTTTGGCACGCTCCGCCAGGCGCCGCGCCTCCTGGACGGATGACAGATCGCGATCGCTCACCGGTCGCTGAGCGGGAGCGGGATTGGCCGCGGCCACCGGCGTGCCTCAGGCCTTCTGGCCCGCGCGAGGCAGCACGCGTTCGACCTCGGCATGTGGCCGGGGAATGACGTGCACGGACACCAGCTCGCCGACGCGCCGCGCGGCCGCGGCACCCGCATCGGTCGCGGCCTTGATCGCGCCGACGTCACCGCGCGCGAGCACCGTGACCAGGCCGGCGCCGATGTACTCCTTGGCGACGAGCGTGACGTTGGCGGTCTTGACCATCGCATCGGCGGCTTCGATGGCACCGATGAGGCCGCGCGTTTCCACCATGCCGAGGGCGTCTGCTGTCATGCGGAGATCGTGTCGAAAAGCGCCGCAAGGCTAGCATATTGAAGCGCATGCAGCAATACAGTAGGATGCAGGGCCGTGATGACGCGCACGACGCCTGCAGCGGCGCTCCTCGTGATCGTCGCCGCGCTCGCGGCGGCCTGCTCACGCGGTACGCCAGCCCCTCCGGTCGCCACGGTCTCGCTCACCGCGAATCGCACGCGGCTGCCGCTCGGCAGTCCGATCGACCTGACGTACCGGTTCGACGTCGCACCGAACGGCTCCATTCCGGGCGACTATCGCGTCTTCGTCCAGGTGAAGAACCCGGACGGCCAGCCGCTCTGGCAGGACGATCACGATCCGCCGATCCCCACGTCCCAGTGGAAGCCCGGGCAGAAGATCGAGTACACGCGCACCCGCTTCGTCCCGCTCGTGGCGTATGTCGGCGACGCGACCGTCGAGATCGGGTTGTACAAGGACGACGAGCGGCTCCCGCTGATGGGCCCGAACGCCGCCGACAACGAGTCGTCCGCCCGCTCGTACAAGGTGGCGACGCTTCAATTCCAGAACCAGTCGGAGAACGTGTTCCTCATCTTCAAGAACGGCTGGCATCCTGACGAGTACGCGCAGGACAACCCGGCGCTGTCCTGGAAGTGGTCGCAGAAGTCGGCGGTCGTGTCGGCCCGCAATCCGAAGACCGACGTGACGGTGTACATCGAGTACGACGCCCGTCCGGACCTCTTCCCCGAGGCGCCGCAACAGGTCGCGCTCAAGGTGGACGATCAGACCGTGCAGACGTTTCCCGCCGCCGCGACCTCTCCGGCGATCGTCCGGGTGCCGGTGGCCGCCGCACAGCTCGGCACTGCCGACATGGTGGATTTCCGCCTCGACATCGACAAGGCGTTCGTGCCCGCCAAGCTGCCGTCCGGCGGACGCGACACGCGCGAGCTCGGCATCCGCGTCTACCACTTTTTCGTCGAGCCCAAGTAAACCGCTCCGAGAACCGTCCTTTCACGAAGGAGACGGCGGCCAACCGGTCGCTCCGATGGTCTAAAGGACCTGAGCCGGGGCTGGTATCCTTGAACGACCCGCAGCCAGCCCGGCGGGCACGGGAGGCGCATTCTTCGCGTGGAGTTCCGCTGCAGAGTGGCGACGGCCACCGGCCAGATCACCGAAGCCACGTACGTGGCGGAGAGCGAAGCACGGCTGAGGGTCGACCTCGAGGAACGCGGTCTGTTTCTCCTCTCCGCCCGTTCCGCCGCACGGGCTGCCTTGCCTGCACGGTTCAACCTGCCGCTGCCCAAGCGCCGCAAGGTTCCGACTGCCGACTTTCTGGTGTTCAACCAGGAACTGGCGACGCTGCTGAAGGCGGGCCTGCCGCTCGTGCAATCCATGGACATCCTGCGCAAGCGCGTGCCCAACGCCACGCTGCGCGCCGCGCTCGACGACGTACACGAGCGCGTGCGATCGGGCACGTCGCTGTCGGACGCATTCGAAGTGCAGCAGTTGTTCCCGGGCGTCTACACCGCCTCGCTCATGGCGGGCGAGAAGAGCGGCAGCCTGGAGCAGGTGCTGCGGCGCTACGTCCAGCACGCGAAGGTGTTGAACGCGGCGCGGTCGCAAGTCGTGTCCGCGCTGATCTACCCGGTCATCCTCGTCCTGCTCTCGATCGCCGTGGTCGGGCTGATCGTCTTCAAGGTCGTCCCGGAATTCGCCGCGTTCTACGCGCAATACGCCAACGCCGATCTCCCGTTGTCCACGCGGATCGTCGTCGCGTTGTCCATGAACGTGGTCGCGAGCGGAGGGCTCATCGCGATCGCGGTCGCGGCCTTCGTCGCTGCCGCCGTCGTCGTGCTGCGTCAGCCGGCGCAGCGGCGGCGCCTGCACGCCGCGTTGTTGCGGATCCCGTACTTCGGTCCGCTCGCGCGACGGTTCGCGACGGCGCAGCTCGCGCGCACGCTCGCCACGCTGCTCTCGGGCGGCATCCCGCTCGTCCAGGCCATCGACATCGCCGCCTCGGCCACCGGGAACCTCTCGATCGCGGAGCACCTCGATCTCGTCGCGCGCGAAGTGCGGGAGGGGCGCGGGTTGTCGGCCGCGCTGAGCGATCGTGGCGTGTTCCCGGACGTCGCGGTCGAGATGGTGGAAGTGGGCGAGTCGACCGGGTCGATGGCCGAGATGCTGAACAGCGTCGCGGACTTCTACGATGAGGAGAACCAGACGAGCCTGACCCGCTTCTCCAATCTGATCCAGCCGGTCCTGCTCATCGTCATGGGTGCGGTGATTGCCGGCCTGCTGCTGTCGCTCTACATGCCGCTCTTCCGGCTGTCCTCGCTGACCACCTGACCATGGCCGATCCGACTGCGCTTCCCGAGCCGATCGCCTCGCCGCCGGCGCCTGCACCCGACCCGGTCGCCGAAGAAGTCACCGCCCGGCGGCTGGCAGAGCGGTACGAGCTGGAGTTCGTGGACCTCGATCAGTTCCACATCGATCACGCGCTCTTTCGGAGCATCCCGGCGGATCTCATGCTGCGCTACGGCTTCGTGCCGTACCGGCGCGACGGCCGGACGCTGCGGATCGTCGTCTCCGATCCGCGCGATCTCCAGACCATCGACGAGGTCGGCGTCCAGCTCGGCGTGGCGATCCGGGTCTGCGTCGGCACGCCATCGGCGATCCAGGCCATCCTCAAGAAGAGCGAGAGCTCGCAGCGGGTGCTGGAGGAGGCCACCGAAGGCTTCCAGATCCAGATTCTGCGGGGCGACGAGGACGGCCAGGACAACCTGACGGTCGAACGGCTCACGTCCGACGCCAGTCCGGTCATCCGGCTGGTGGACTCGCTGATCTTCACGGCGCTGCAGCGCCGCGCATCCGACATCCACATCGAAACGCAGGACGAGGCCGTCGTCGTCAAGTACCGCATCGACGGCGTGCTGCAACCGGCGGCGAAGTCGATCGACAAGCGCCACCATTCGACCATCATCTCGCGCATCAAGGTAATGGCCGAGCTCGACATCGCCGAGAAGCGGGTCCCGCAGGACGGCCGGTTCAAGCTGCGCGTCAAGGGAAAGACGATCGACTTTCGCGTGTCGATCATGCCGAGCGTGCACGGCGAGGACGCCGTGATCCGGATCCTCGACAAGGAGTCGATGAGCGAGCAGTTCAGCGAGCTGCGCCTCGACATCCTGGGCTTCCCGTCCGAGGAGATCCGCCGGTTCCGCAAGTACATCCGCGAACCCTACGGGATGGTGCTCGTCACGGGCCCGACCGGCAGCGGCAAGACGACCACCCTGTATGCGGCCCTGTCGGAGATCAAGACGGTCGAAGACAAGATCATCACCATCGAGGATCCGGTCGAGTACCAGCTTCGAGGCATCACGCAGATTCCGATCAACGAGAAGAAGGGCCTGACGTTCGCGCGGGGGCTGCGATCGATTCTGCGGCACGATCCCGACAAGATCATGGTCGGCGAGATCCGCGATCCCGAGACGGCGCAGATCGCGATCCAGTCGGCGCTGACGGGCCATCTGGTCTTCACGACCGTGCACGCCAACAACGTGATCGACGTCCTCGGCCGCTTCCTGAACATGGGCGTCGAGGCGTATCAATTCGTGTCGGCGCTCAACTGCGTGCTCGCGCAGCGGCTGGTCCGCCGCATCTGCAGCCATTGCCGTCAGCCGGTCGACGTCTCGCCGGAGCTGCTCGCCGAGTCGGCCATCGATCCCCCCGTGGCGCGGGCGCAGACGTTCTACGAAGGCACCGGCTGCATCGAGTGCGGTGGCACCGGCTTCCGCGGACGAACGGCGATCTGTGAGCTGATGGATCTGACGGATCGCATCCGTGACATGATTCTCGACCGCCGCCCGACCTCCGAAATCAAGCGAGCCGCCCGCGAGGAGGGTATGACGTTCCTCCGGGAGTGCGCGGTCCGTCGAGTGTTCGACGGCGTGACGACTCTGCGCGAGATCAACAAAGTGACGTTCGTCGAATGACCGCTCCGGTGAAGACTTCCTGGCTGGCCGCTCCGCCGCCACCGGTCGCGATCGAGATCGCGAGCCGCCGCGTGACGGTCGCCTCGGTCGCCGAGTCCGGCGGCACGCTCGCCATCCGTGGCCTGGCGATCGAAGCGCTGCCCGAAGGCGTCGTCACGCCGGCGCTGACCGGACCGAACCTTCCTGGACGCGACGTCGTCGCGACGGCCGTCGGCCGCGCCCTGCAGCGCGGCGGTCTCGGCGGCACGAAGCGCGCCGCCTTGATCGTGCCCGACAGCGTGGCGCGCGTGTCGCTGCTTCCGCTGGCGACGATTCCGGCTCGCGCGTCGGATCTCGATCGAATCGTCCGCTGGCAGCTCCGCAAGACCACGCCGTTCCCGCTCGATCAGGCGCAGGTGACTTGCTTCACGGCGAGCCGTGGAGTGGAGGCGACGACGATCGCAGCCGTCGTGGCGCGGCGCGACGTCATCATGGAGTACGAAGCCGTGACTTCGAGCCTCGGCATCCATGCCGGGACCGTCGATCTCGCGAGCTTCAACGTCATGAACGCGGCGATCGCGTCGTCGGGATCCGCCGGAACCGACTCGCTGCTCGTCCATGCATCGACGGAGGCGACCACGCTCGCGATCCTCAGGGGCGGCGAGCTGATGTTCTACCGTCATCGCACCGCCGTCGAGGACGAGCCGCTCGGCGCGCTCGTGCACCAGACGGCGATGTACCACGAAGACCGGCTCGGCGGGGGCCGGTTCGCGCGCGTCTGGGTGGCGGGCGACGGCCTTCGCCCCGAGGTGCGCGACGAGATCAGCCGGCGGCTCGGCGTGGACGCCCAGATCGTCGACGTCCGTCCCGCCATCGCCCTGCCGGACCATGGCGCCGTGTCGTCCGACGTGCTCGATGCGCTGGCCGCCCCGGCGGGCATGCTGCTCCGCGACCGGAAGGCGGCCTGATCGCATGCTGCGCGGCAACCTTTCGACCCGGCCGTTCTACAACGAGCGCGCCGTGACGCTGGCGATCGGGCTCGTCGCGGTGGTGGTCCTCGCGCTGACGGCGTTCAACGCCACCGAGCTGGTGCGGCTCGCCGGCGAGCGGCAGCGCGTGCAGCAGCTCGTCGATCGGGATCTCACCTCGGCGGCGCGGATCAGAGAGACGGCGATTCCCGCCGAACGCGATGCGGATCGCGCGGTGTTGTCGACCCTCGCCGCCGCCACCAGCCTGGCCAACGATCTCATCGATCAACGGACGTTCTCGTGGACGGCGTTCTTCGGGCTGCTCGAGCGCACCCTGCCGGTCGATGTCCGGCTCGTCGAGGTCTCACCGCGCGTCGAACAGGGCGTGTTCCGCGTGACGATGACGGTGGTCGCGCGTGATCTCGCCGATCTCGGTGCCTTCGTCGACGCGCTGCGGGAGACCGGCTCGTTTCGCGAGGTCGCGGCCATCGACCAGCGCGCGAACGACGACGGCACGATGGGCGCTACGGTCGCAGCGGCGTACGACCCAGCGCGCGGGCCTCGGGGCGAGTCGGCCGCGCAGGGGAGCGGCCGGTGACGCTCTGGGCGCGCATCGTGCAGGAACGCAAACGGGTGCTGGTGCCGCTCGCACTCGGGCTGCTCGTGAACGTCGCCGTGCTGGTGGCGGCCGTGCTGCCGCTTCGCTCCGCGATCGCTGCGACGGAAGCGCGGTCGATCGAGGCGATGCGCGCGCTCGCCGACGCCCGTCGGCTGGATCATCAGGCCGCCCAA
This sequence comes from Acidobacteriota bacterium, assembly GCA_020853395.1. Lineage (NCBI taxonomy): Bacteria > Pseudomonadati > Acidobacteriota > Acidobacteriota bacterium. Next base: position 148,242 of record JADYYY010000003.1, on the reverse strand, counting down.
GCGAAGGCCAGCAGGCTCCGCGCGGACGAAGAGCTGCGCACGTTCTACACGAAGGTGCTGCCGTCGAGCTTCCAGGCGGCCGAGACCACGACCAATCTCTGGCTTGCGCAGGCCGCACGCCAGGCGGGGCTCCAGTTCAAGGGATCGCACTTCGAATGGAACGAGGTGCGCGACACGGCGCTGTCGCGCACCTCGGCGCGCATCACGCTCGAGGGCACGTATCCGAGCATCCGTCGGTTCCTGTACGACGTCGAGAACGCCGAGGAGTTCATCATCGTCGAGCGCGTCGAGCTCGCGGACCAGAGCGAACAGCCGGGGGCGGCCGGTCGTCTCGAAGTGTCGCTGATCGTCTCCACCTACTTCCCGACGACACCAGGCTCATGAAGCTGCTGCCACCGCCAGGTCCGGAACGGCGCCGGCAGATCGGCGCGCTCGCGCTCACGGTGCTGCTGCTCGGCGCCGTCTTGTGGTGGAGGTGGCCCTCGACCGACGTGCCGACCAGCTCGCCGGCCGTCGCGTCAAAACCCGCGGGTGCGGTCGCGGTTCCTGCTGTTGCTTCCCGCACTCGCGCGGATGCGCGCGCGGATGCGCTTCCGGCGCCGTTGAAACTGACCGAGCTGGAATCGGCGCCGGAACGGGTCGACGTCGGGCGAAATCCCTTCGCGTTCGGATTGCGGCCAACGCCGCCTCCGCCGCGCGTCGACGCCGTCCTGCCCCCGCCGGCCGCGCCTGCGACGCGCCTTCCGGCCGAGCCCGCCGGGCCACCGCCGATTCGGCTCGTGCTGACCGGCATGCTCGTGTTGCCCGGCGGCGGCCGCACGATGGTCACGCTGCGCGATCCGGATACGGGCGCATCCTTTCGGGCCTTCGAGGGCGACGTGCTCGATGGCCGATACCGTATCGTGAGCGTCGGTTCGCGGTCGGTCACACTGTCGTACATCGACGGCACCGGCCGGCGCACCATTTCGCTGGGGGGCGGATAGCCCGGATATGACTCAGCCCGAGGAACGTGTCCCGTGAACAAGCGAGCAGGACGAGGAAGAGGAACGGCGCTCGTCACCACGTTGGCCGCCGTGCTCGTCGCGGCGTGTGCGACGGGCGGTGCGATGCGCAACGCCGAGCGCGCCGTCCGCCGGGGCGACCTCGACGCGGCGGTTGCCTACTACCGGCAGGCGCTCGCCGCCGAGCCGGGGCGCGTGGATCTGCGCATCCAGCTCGAGCGGACCACGCGGCTCGCGGCCGTCGAGCACGTGAGGCGCGCGCGAGATCTCGAGCGGCAGGATCAGATCGCCGGCGCGCTGGCCGAGTATCGGCTCGCGGCGGATCTCGATCCGGCCAGCACGGTGGCCGGCACGAAAGCCGTGGAGCTCGAGCGCCGCCTGCGCGATCTGAGCGAGTCGGCGCGCCCGCAGCCGCGCATCGAGACGCTTCGGCAGCAGGCCGCGCAGGGCTCGCCGATTCCACGGCTGGATCCGCGCGCGCCCATCGCGGAGCTGCGGTTCGCGAACATCTCCGTACGCGACCTGCTGAAGGTCGTGGCGGATCTGACCGGCGTCAACGTCACCTACGATCAGGCGCCCGGCTTCGAGGCGCTGGTCTCGCGTCCGTACACGATCGACGTCCGTCAGATCTCCCTCGAGGAGGTGCTCGCCCAGGTACTGCAGTCCAACGGGCTGACGTTCAAGGTCGTCAACAGCCAGACCATCTTCGTCTACCAGGATACGCAGCAGAACCGGCAGCGCTTCGAGGATCAGTACCTCCAGACCTTCTACATCTCGAACGTGAACCCGCAGACGGATCTGCTGCCGATCCTCCAGCAGCAGATTGCGACCGGCGCCACGGGCGTGGCGCCGCGGATCACGGTGAACCCGTCGGCCAGCACGATCGTCGTACGCGCCACGGCGCCCGTGCTGCAGCTCGTCGAGCAGATCATCCGGGCCAACGATCGCCCGCGGCCGGAGGTGATGGTCGAAGCGGAGATCCTCGAAGTCGATCGCAGCTTCATCCGCCAGCTCGGTCTCGACCTGAGTCAGTACGCGCTCGGATTCACGTTCTCGCCGGAAGTCGCGCCACCCAACACGTCGTCGAGCGCCGGCGCATTCCCGGTGATGCCGCCGCCGTTCAACCTCAACACGATCAGCCGGGGCGCGAGCGCCGCCGACTTCTACCTCACGTCGCCGACGGCGCTCGTCCGCCTGCTCGAGTCGAACTCCACGACCCGTGTGCTGGCGAAACCGCAGAGCCGGGGCCGCGCCGGTGAGCCGATGCAGCTCAGCCTCGGCGACAGCATCCCGATTCCTCAGACGAGCTTCCAGGCCGCCGCAGCCGGCGGCGTCGCGACGACGCCGGTGACGTCGGTCACCTACCAGGAAGTCGGGATCAACCTGCAGTTCACTCCGCGCGTCACGTATCAGGACGAGATCGTGCTCGACGCGCTCCTCCTCGAGAAGAGCGGTCTCGGCAACTTCATCATCGTCGCGGGGCAGTCGTTTCCAACGATTGTCCGGCGGCGCGCGACCGGCTCGCTGCGCCTGCGCGACGGCGAATCGAACCTCATCGCCGGTCTGCTGCGCGACGACGACCGGAAGTCGCTGAAGTCGTTCCCCGGGATCGCGCGCATCCCGCTGCTGCGGGCGCTCTTCGGGAGCAGCGACCAGCAGGTCGACCAGACCGACATCATCATGATCATCACGCCGCACATCGTGCGGTCGCACGAGCTGACGCCCGCCGATCTACGGCCGGCCTACGTCGGCACGGGCCAGAACATCGGCACGAGCACGCCGCCGCTGATCTCGCTCGACGCGATCGGCGCGGGGGAGCCGGCGGCCCCCGGCGCGCCGTCACCAACCGCGCAGGCGCCCGCCGCACAGCCCGGCAACGGCCCGCCGGCGCCCGCCGCTGCCGAACCGCCGCCGCAGGCTGCGGCGGCGCGCGCACCCGGCGTCGTCGCGATCGAGGCCTTGCCGAACGCCGGCGCCAATCCTGCCCCGGCGCCATCGGGCGTCGCGCGAGTCACGCTCACGCCGCCGTCCGCTGAAGGCGCCTTGCTCTCCGGAAGCGGACCCCACATGATCGCGGTCACGATCTCGGGTGCACCGCCGCTCTCGTCCGTGGCGCTGTCGATCATGTTCGACGCGACGGCGGTGCGCGCGTCCGCCGTCATACCAGGATCGTTCATGGCGCAGGGCGGCGTCACGCCGGCGTTCGTCCCGCGCATCGACAACGGGCGGATCGACATCGCCATCGCACGGCCACCGGGGCAGTCGGGCGCGACGAACGACGGCGTGCTCGCGGCCATCTCGTTCACGGCGGGCTCGTCCGGCGCCTCGGAGATGACCATCACGGGCGTGGCGACGTCGGTGAGCGGCCAGGCCGTCCCGGTGGAGTTCACGGCAACCCGTCTGGTGATCAAGTAAGGCAGAAGGACGAGTCATGCGCACGTGGTTTCGGCGCTCGTCGCCGGGGTTCACCTTCATCGAGCTGATCATCGCGACGGCAGTGCTGATGGTGCTGGCGTCGGCGGCGCTGCCGCTCGCCAGGGTGTCGATTCGACGCCAGAAGGAAGCGGAGTTGCGCCGCACCCTGCGCGAGATGCGAACGGCGATCGATCGGTTCAAGGACATGGCCGACCTCGGCGCCCTCTCGGCCACCGTCCTGCGGCTCGGATGCGAGAGCTACCCGCCGAGTCTCGACGTCCTCGTCGAGGGCGTGCAGCGGACCAACACCGCCGCCGACATCAAGGTGAAGTTCCTCCGGCGGATCCCGGTCGATCCGCTCACCGGCCGGACGGACTGGGGCTTCCGTTCCTACACGGATCCGCCGGAAACCAGGACGTGGAGCGGCCAGTGCGTCTTCGACGTCTACTCGAAGGCCGAGGGCACGGCGCTCGACGGTTCACGCTATCGGGACTGGTAGCGCGTCGTGCCGATACCTTTCGCCCGGTTCCGCCAGACGCGCCGCAGCCCGTGGACCGGCCACGCTGGCTGGACGCTCATCGAGCTGCTCGTCGTGCTGTCGATCATCCTGATCCTCACGGCGATGGCCCTGACGCAGTACCGCAACTCGATCCTGCAGGCGAAGGAAGCGGCGCTGCGGAGCGACTTGTATCTGATGCGCGATGCGATCGATCAGTACTACGCCGACAAGGGCAGGTACCCGGAGACCTTGGACGCCCTGGTGACGGAGCGCTACCTGCGGACGGTGCCGAAAGACCCGATCACGAACGAAACGGACACGTGGCGGACGGTGCCGGCCGAACGCGAGTCCGGCTCGCTGTCGGCGGCGGCTGGGATCTATGACGTGAAGAGCGGATCCCAGGACACGGCGATCGACGGCACGCGCTATGCCGACTGGTGATGGGGCCGCGTCATGGGCGCACGGCTAGCGAATCGTGATCTGGATGGTGCCGGCGAGCGACGTCGCCGATCCGCCGCTCGTCGCCGAGACCGTGGCCGCGGCCGTCGTGGTCAGCGTCGTGCTCGCGTATCCGCTGGCATCGGTGACGGCGGTTGGCGGTGCCACCGATCCGCTCGTGGTCGTGAAGCTCACGGGGATGCCGGCGACGCCGTTGCCCTGTTGATCCTCGACGCGCGCGAACACGACGGAGGACCCGCCGCCGGAGGGCAGCGACTGCGGGTTGGCCGTCATGGCGAGGCGAGTGGCGCCGGCCGCGCCGATGTCGATCTCGAGCGTGTTCATCGCGCCGCCGGAGAACGCCGTCACCTTCGCCGTTCCCGAGCGGCCGTCGCCGTAGAGCTTCACGGTCGCGCGGCCGCGGCGCGTCTCGGCCTCGCTCGGCTCCAGGCGGCCCAGCGTCGTCGAAAACATCACGAGCGTGCCGTCATGGACCGGCGTGCCGATGCCGGCAATCACCTCGCCTCCGCCGCCGTCGGTCGACGCACCCTGGGCGCCCTCGATGACGATCGCGATGATCTCGGCCGACCCGTCGACCGGGACGAGGTTCTCGGACGCGAGCAGCGTCAGCGCAGACCCCGACGGGGCCGTGAGCGGCACGCGGTCGCAGGACGTCGACAGGAACGCGGGAAGCGCGAACAGCAGCGCCGCGCAACGCCACGTGCGGAACTCGGACCGGCGGCGGAACATCATGGAAGTCGTCATGGATAGTACGAGGGGCACGCGGACCGGTCAAGGCGGCGCGGCCGCACCCACCAGCCATTCAGACGCGCGCGGCTACATCATGGTCGCCCTGCTCATCGGCCTCGCCGTCACGGCCGTGTGGATGGGCGCGCTTCTGCCCGCGTGGCGGCATCAGACGACGCGCGAGAAGGAGGCGGAGCTGATCTTCCGCGGCGAAGCCTACGCCCGCGCCATCGCGTTGTTCTTCGTCAAGAACCAGACGCTTCCGCCCAACCTCGACGTCCTCGTCCAGCAGCGGTACCTTCGGCGGAAATACACGGACCCGATCACCGGCAAAGACTTCTTGCCTCTCGGCAGCGCGCAGGGGTTCGCCGTGGCCCCGGGGCAGACCGGCCGACTCGGACAGCCTGGGACGGGCGCGCGAGGTCAGACGCCGGCACCCGGCCAGGGAGTGGCGGTGGCGCCGGTTTCCGGGTTCTCCGGGATCTTCGGCGTGCGCAGCACGAGCACCGCAACCTCCATCATCGTCTACCAGGGACAGACCACGCACTCGCAGTTCCCGTTCGACTATCAGGTCGCATTGCAGCGGATTGGGGCGCGGGCGGGCGCGGGTCCAGCGATCACGGCACCGGGCCGCGGAGGCCGCGGCGGCGAGCTGGCGCCGGTCGCGCCTCTGCGCGGGGGACGCGGATTCGGAGGGAATGCCCCAGGGCCGCGCGGTGCGGCGCCGGCACGCGGCACGGCGCCGCCGCCAGTCTTCGGTGCACCATCGCCCGGACCCGCCGATCAGTCCGGCGGCCGCGCCGGTGGACGCGGCTGATCAGCGATCTCGCCGCTCCAGTGCGGCGGCGATCGCGTCGTGGATCCTGGGACGCCAGGCGAGCCACGCCTCGTTCGTCCGCGAGGGATGCACGCGGTTCGCGAGCAGCGCGACGTAGAGATCGCGCGCCGGATCGATCCACAACGACGTCCCCGTGAACCCCGTATGGCCGATCGCCGACGGGGACAGCAGCCGTCCGCAGGACGAGGTCGGCCGCATGGTGTCCCACCCGAGCGCCCGTGAACTGCCGGGGACGGCCGACGGCCGGATGAACTCGCGCATCAAGAGGGGCGATCCCAGCGGCGTTGGCTGGCGGAACGTCTCGAGCACGAGCCGCGCGAACGCGCCCACATCGGCTGCCGTTCCGAACAGGCCGGCATGCCCCGCAACGCCGCCGAGCGCCGCCGCGTTCTCGTCGTGGACTTCGCCTTGAAGGAGGCGGCCGCGCCAGCGGTCGTCTTCGGTCGGCGCCGTGCGGGCTCGAACGTCTTCGGACACGCCGAACGAGAAGCTGGCGCCACAGACGGCGGCGATGTCCCCGGCTTGCGCGTCGAGGGGACGGCCGTCACGCCGCTCCACGGCGAAGCCGAGGAGCATGAAGCCGGGATCCGAGTAAACGGCAGCGGTCCCGGGTGGCCGTTCGAGCGGCAACGTCGCGAGGGCGTGCGTGTAGCCGTCGCGCCCGCGCGTGTGCTCCCACAACCGTACGTGCCCCGGCAGTCCGCTCGAGTGATCGAGCAGGTGACGGAGCGTCACGGCTTGGCGATCGGCGGCGCGCCATTCGGCCAGCAGGGCAGACAGCGGCGTGTCGATCGCCAGCGTCCCGCGAGCGACCGCGCGCATCACGAGCGACGTCGTCGCGATCACTTTCGTCAGCGACGCGAGATCGAACGGCGTCGTGAGCTTCGCGGGAGGCGCGTCTGGCGCGTAGGTCAGGCAGCCGGCGGCGTGTTGCCACAGGACGTCCTCGGTCCGCCCGACTTCGAGCGTGACCGCCGGAGAGGCTCGGCTGGCGATGGCCTCGGCGATCAGGCCCTCGGCCTCGGCGAACCGCACGTCAGTGGCCGGTGTCGAGCAGGCGCCGCAGCGTGGGCTCGAGATCCTCGCCGAGCGCCGTGCGCATCGAGTCGTCGGCGGCGCGCAGCCGGCGCAGCGCTTCGGCATAGCCGGCGCCGGTCTTCTGCATCACGATGGCGGCCTTGACGTTCCACCTCGCCTTGCGGAGCAGGGAACCGGCGTCGTCCGGCGCGATGCCGGTGACGATGGACACGATGCGGCGCGCGCGGTCCTTGAGCTTCTCCGAACCGGTGAGCACGTCCACCATCAGGTTGCCGTACGTCTTGCCGACGCGGATCATCGTGATCGTCGTCAGCATGTTGAGCACCATCTTTGTCGCCGTGCCGGCCTTGAGCCGGGTCGATCCCGCGATGATCTCCGGGCCCACGGCGGGCGCGATGATGAGATCCACGTAGTTCTGCAGCTCGGTGCCGGGCCAGCAAGTCACGAAGATGATCCGGGCTCCTTTGTTGCGCGCGGCCGTGAGCGCCCCGCGGACGAACTGCGTCAGGCCGCTCGCCGACACACCGATCACCACGTCCCGCTTGTTCACGCGCAGCCGGCCGACACTGCGCGCCCCTTCCTCGAAGTTGTCGTCCACGCCCTTGCGGCTGCGGAACACGGCGTCCTGCCCGCCCGCCATGATGGCCTGCACCAGCTTCGGCGACGTCCCGAAGCTCAGCGGCATCTCCGCGGCTTCGAGGATGCCGAGCCGGCCGCTCGTGCCGGCGCCCACCAGAAAGAGCCGTCCGCCTTTCTTGAGCGCGTTCGTGACGATCTCGACGCCGTGGGCGATCCGCTCGCGTTCCTTGTGGACGGCGGAGACAACCCGACGGTCCTCGTTGTTGATCAGGTCGATGATCTCGAGCACCGGCATCTTGTCGATGCCGAGCGTGTCAGGGTTGATCGCTTCGGTGGGAACGTCCTGCCACTTCGAGTGGTATGCCAAGCTGATTGTCCGTGAGCGGCGGTGCCCGAGCCGCCAGCGTCAAGCGTAACCCCGGGCGCAGCCGGCTGTAAACGTACCGTGTCGCGGCGCGGGCCCGATCCCGCGAGCCGTCTTCACCCGCGCGCGCTCCTGCGTCATCATGAGCCCGCGTGGCCAAGGCATCGAATCCCGCCCCGGGTCCTGACCGAACGTCGGCGGCGGCCGTGGCCGCGTACCTTCGCCATCTCGAGGTGGAGCGTCGCGTCGCCGGTCACACGCTCGCCGCCTATCGCCGCGATCTCTCGAAGTTGGTCGCGTACGCGGCGAGCCGGGAGCTGACGATCGGTGCGCTGTCGCGACAGGATCTCGAGGCGTTCGTTCGTGCCGCGATGGGCGAGGGGCTCGCCCCGGCATCCGTGGCGCGGCTCGTGGCCTCGCTCCGCGGCTTCTACCGGTTCCAGCGCGTCGTCGGCGCGCTTCCGGAGAACCCGGCCGACGATCTGCGCGCGCCGCGGACGTTTGCCGCGCTGCCACGGTTCCTGTCGCTCGAGGACGTCGATCGCCTGCTCGCCGCGCCGGACGCGTCCACTCCCGCCGGCGTTCGGGATCGGACGCTCATCGAGGTGCTCTACGCGACAGGGCTTCGCGTCTCGGAGCTCGTCTCGCTCCGCATGGCGGACGTCCGCACCAGCGAAGGATACGTGCAAGTCGTCGGCAAGGGCGGCAAACCGCGGATCGTTCCGCTCGGCGACGTTGCGGCCGCCTGGGTGCGGCGGTACGTCAGCGACGTGCGGCCGGCGCTCGCGAGCCGGCGTGACTCTCCCTGGCTCTTCCTGAACGCGAAGCGCGGCACCGCGTTGTCGCGCAGCGGCTTCTGGCGGCTGCTGAAAGGCTACGGCCGCAAGGCGCAGATTCGCGCGCATCTCAGCCCGCACGTCCTGCGTCATTCCTTCGCGACGCACTTGCTCGAGCGGGGCGCCGACCTGCGCGCGATTCAAGTGATGCTCGGTCACGCGGACCTCTCGACGACCCAGATCTACACGCACGTGCTCGAGGCTCGGCTCCGGCACGTCTACGACGCGTTCCATCCCCGCCGCTGATTGACCCGCCCGGGGGGCTCTGGTACCGTAAGCCGATCGGTAGGCGCCGCTCAGGCCCGCCGGCAAGGAGACCGACTTTCATGGCGCGTGGCCGACATTTGTTCACGTCAGAATCCGTCACCGAAGGACATCCCGACAAGATTGCCGACCAGATCTCGGACGGGATCCTCGACGCGATCATCGCGCAGGATCCCGCCGCTCGTGTCGCGTGCGAGACGCTCGTCACGACCGGGCTCGCGATCGTGGCCGGGGAGATCACGACGAGCGGTTCCATCGACTACCAGACGGTCGTCCGCAACGTCATCCGAGACGTCGGGTACACGCGCGGCAAGTACGGGTACGACGCCGATACCTGCGCGGTGCTGTCGGCCATCCACGAGCAGTCTCGTGACATCGGCCAGGGCGTCGACACGGGCGGCGCGGGCGACCAGGGCTTGATGTTCGGCTACGCGTGCCGCGAGACCCCCGAGCTGATGCCGCTGCCGATCATGCTCGCGCACAAGCTCGTGCGCGAGATGTCGACGCTTCGTCGCGCCGGCGCCGTGAAGTACCTCCGGCCGGATGGCAAGTCCCAGGTCACCGTCGAGTATCAGGACGACAAGCCGATCCGGATCGACGCCATCGTGCTCTCGACCCAGCACAGCGCGGACGTCGCGCAGGAAACCATCCGCAAAGACCTCACCGAGTGTGTCGTCCGCAAGGTGATCCCCGGCGACATGATGGACGCCAAGACGAAGATCTACGTCAACCCGACCGGCCGATTCGTGACCGGCGGCCCGCACGGCGATGCCGGCGTCACGGGCCGCAAGATCATCGTCGACACGTACGGCGGCTATGCGCCGCATGGCGGCGGCGCCTTCTCGGGGAAGGATCCGACGAAGGTCGATCGCTCGGCCTGCTACATGGCGCGGTACATCGCGAAGAACGTCGTGGCGGCCGGCCTGGCCGACCGCGCGCTCGTGCAGTTGGCCTACGCGATCGGTGTGGCCGACCCGGTCTCGGTGCTGGTCGACACGTCGGGAACCGGCAAGGTCTCCGACGAGAAGCTGACCGAGCTCGTCCGGCGGCACTTCGAGATGACACCGCGCGGGATCATCGAGAGCCTCGATCTCCGTCGCCCGATCTATCGGAAGACCGCAGCGTTCGGCCATTTCGGCCGGACGGAGCCGGAGTTCACCTGGGAGCGCACCGACAAGGCGCCCGCCCTCAAGAGCGACGCGGGGCTCTGACGCCCACGCACGGTCTCTGCCGTGCACGGCTCTCTTCGTTTCGTGTTCGCCACGACGGCCGGCATCGCCGCCGTCGTGGCGCTCGCCGTCATCCTCACGCTTCCGCCAGCGGCCATCCGCCTCGAACCCGACCTGCCGCGCACGATGGCGATGGGCGCCTATCACGTGCACACGTCACGATCGGACGGCACGGGCGATCCCGACTCCATCGCGGCGGCGGCAGCTGGGGCCGGATTGTCGTTCGTCATCCTGACCGATCACGGCGATGGCACACGGCCGCCCGATCCTCCGACGTACCGCCATGGCGTGTTGAGCATCGATGGACTCGAGATCAACACGACCGCGGGTCATGTCGTCGCGCTCGGCCTCGGGGCCGCGTCGCCGTACCCGATCGCCGGGAGCGCCCCTGATGTGCTGGAAGACGTTCACCGCATGGGCGGCGTCGCCGTGCTCGCGCATCCGGATTCGCCGAATCCGCAGTTGCGATGGCAGGCCGGCGCAGCAACCGCCGACGGCCTGGAGTGGATCAACGTCGATTCCGAATGGCGCGACGAGGGCGTGCTCGACCTGCTCGGCACGGCACTCCACGGCATGATCCGGGGACCGGCCGCGATGGCCGCGTTGTTCTCGAGGCCCGGGCGGACGCTGGCCCGTTGGGACGCCGAAGCCGCCCGACGCCCGATGTTCGGAATCGCCGCCCTCGACGCCCATGCCAACATCGCCTGGCGCGGCGGCCGCGAGCCACGGCCGCGCGGGTTGCCGTTCCCTGGCTATGTGCTGATGTTCCGAACGCTCGCGCAGGTGGTCGACCTCGACGCGCCGTTCTCGGGCGATCCGATCGCGGACGCCGGCCGCCTGCTGCGCGCGATCGCCGCGGGACGGTCGTACTCGATCGTGCGCGGCTTCGCCGATCCTGCCGCACTCCAGTTCTCCGCGCGCGCCGGCGACACGCGGGTCACGATGGGCAGCCGCGTCGACGCGGGTCAGCCGCTGACATTCCGGGCGAGCATCACGGGTGACCCCGGAGCGCGGATCGCGATCCTGCGCCAAGGCCGGCTGGTCGCCCAAGGCGTCGGATCGGTGGAACACACGGACGCGACACCCGGAGTCTATCGCGTAGAGGTCTCGCTCCCTGGCAGGAGTGCCCCGTGGCTCGTCTCCAACCCGATCGTCATCGCCGCGCCGATTCCCCCGAACCAGGCACCGGAGCCGACACCGGATGGGGAAGTCGTGTCGTTGTCGCTGGACCCGTCGGTGTGGACCGTGGAGCGTGAACCGTCGTCGGCCGGCACGGTCGCTCGGGAACCCATGGGACTTCGCTTCACGTTCTCGCTGGGGCCCGGCACGCCGCGAGGTCAGTACGCCGCACTCGTGCGGAGCGTGCCGGCCGACATCGGCATCGACCGGATCGAATTCGTCGCCAGCGCCGATCGGCCGATGCGCGTGTCCGTGCAGATCAGGACGCCGGACGCCCTCGGCGGCCAACGGTGGCGGCGCTCGGTGTTCGTGGACCGGATACCTCGCCCGATCCGCGTGCCGCTGGAGGAGTTCGAACCGGCGGACGCCCCGACCAGTCGACGCCCGGTCGTCGCGCGCGTGCAGTCGCTGCTGTTCGTGGTCGACACGCTCAACACGCTCACGGGTGCGAGCGGCACGCTTCGGATCAGCGACGTCGGCGTCGGCACGCCACCGGTCACGTCCGAACGGTGAGCGTCAGGTAGGCGGCGGCCGCGAGAAACAGGATGTTGGCGGCCCAGGCGGCCAAGGCCGCCGGCAGCAGCGCGGCTTGGCCCACCGCAAGGAAGAACGTGTCCATCATCCAGTAGACGGATCCCAGGATCACTGCGACGCCGACACCGTACAGGGCACCGCGGCGGCCGGTCGTCGCACCGAACGGGATCCCCAGCAGCGTCATGACGACGGCCACGAACGGGAACGCGACGCGCGACTGCAGCCGCACCTGCGAGTCGGCGAGCGTCAAGCCGCTCTGCGCGAGCTCCCTGACCTGACGCCGTAGCTCCCCGTACGTCATCAGCTCGACATCCTGGTTGAGCAGGCCGGGAAAGCGCGAGGGCGGATCCAGGTTCAGCACGCGATCGTGGAACGTCTCGCGCACGGAGCGGTCGGCGCCCGCGAACCGCTGAACCCAGCCCTGTTCGGCGCGCCAGCCTTGCCTCGTGTAGGTCGCCTTCGTGACCCACGCATGGCTGGCGAGCTGGAATGGATCGTCGGTGGTCTCGAACACCGACAGCCCGTAGAGGACTTGCCGGGGCGAGTCGAAGGCCGTGTAGTAGTAGATGCGGCGCTTCGAATCGAGCAGCCAGTTCGCGTGCTGGATGGAGGCGGCGATCCGCGGCGGGTTGCCCTTGATCGTCTCCTCCAGCGTCTCCGCTCGCCGGTTGGCGTGCGCCAACACCCGATCGTCCAGCAGGAACAGCCCGGCGCCCCACACGAACGCCAGCACGACGAGGGGCATGGCGGCCCGGTACAGGCTCACGCCGCACGAGCGCATGACCACCAGCTCGCCCGAACGCATCAGCCCGCCAATCGTGGCGAGCACCGCGAGCAGAATGGCCATCGGCATGACATACGCGATGAACTGCGGCGTCGAGTAGTAGAAGTACTGGACGAGCATCCACGCATCCGCCTGGCCCTTGAAGAGCCGTTCCGACTTGTCGATGAACGTCCCGATGTAATAGAAGGCCAGCAGGCCCAGAAACGACACCGCGACGACGTTGAGATATCGGCGGCCGACGTAGAGGTCGAGCAGCCTCGGTCTCGGCAGGTGCCAGGCCGGCAGCCTGACGACGATGACGATGCGCGGCGGCGCGGCGGCGGTCCGACCGGAACGGAGGGGCCACCGGAGTCGGGGCAGCGTCAGGGCCATTTCGCGGCCGGCGGATCGGGTACGAAGCCACAGGGCCAGGATGCCGACGATGGCGAGCACGACGTTCGGCATCCAGCGCGCCCATTCGGCGGGGAACTTGCCACCCTTGGTGAGGTTCTCGAACAGCGCCATCACGCCGTAGTAGGCGCAGATGACGGCGATGCCGAGCGTGAAGCCGCCGAGCTTGCCATCTTTGCGCGTGTGCAGGCCGAGCGCGAGACCGATCACCGCGAACACGGCGCAGGCCACCGGGAACGAGAACATCTGGTGGCGCTGCATGATCTCGTTGTGCGGCGACAGCCCGGCGTCACGTTTCCGGACCTCCTCGGCGCGAAGATCGGCGATCCCCATCTCCGTTCGGCCGCGGACCACTGACAGGTTGCCGTCGGGGAAGACGGAGTCCGCGGGCACGGCGAACCGGAGATCCTGGGCCGTCGCCGTGTCGTAGACGCCATCCTGCCGCCCGGCGATGTAGCGATAGGAGAGGCCTGGCAACACGATGGCGACCTGCCGCTCGTCGGGATCGATCTCCAGGCGACCGCGATCCGCCACGGTCAGAACCGGTGCGCTCGGCTGGCTCACGTCGGCGAGCACCACGCCAGCCCACCCGGCGCCGTTCTGCAGGCGCTCCCGGACGTACAGCATCTTGCCCGGAAAGCCCTGGTAGAAGACGCCAGGCTTGATGTCGCCCTCGCTCTGGCGAACCAGCAGCCTGAAGGTCTCCTCCCGGAACCGCTGGTTCGAGTCGGGCACGAGGCGCGTGAGCGTGTAGAAGTTGGCGAGCCCGGCAACCACCGCGAGGAGCATGAGCGGCCGGAGCAGGCGCAAGGGGCTCACGCCACACGCCAGCAGCGCCACGCCCTCACGGTCGCCGGAGAGCCGGCCGAGGGCCATCAGGACGCTGGCCATGAAGGCCATCGGAATCGTGATGCCCAGCGCCTGCGGCAGCAGCAGCATCAGGAGGAACGCGACCGTGGGCAGCTCGATCCCCTTGGCGAGCAGCGCCTGGGCGTGATCGAGCATCGGCCGGACGGCGAACAGGAACGTGAACAGGCCGAGGGCCAGAGACAGCGGGCCGAGGGTCTCGCGGAGGACGTATCGGTCCAGGGTCTTCACGTCAGCGCCACGATAGCACGCGCCTCAGGCTCGAACGTCGGCGGGGCCAGACAGCCGCACAGAACATCCACAGGCCGGTCTTTCGAACGATATCGTTAAGGTCTGATAAGAAGTGTTATGTTGACTAACATCACAGATCCGGCGGCGGGCTCGACGCCGACCAAGACGTCAGGCGCGCCAAAGCCCCCTGGCTGCCGGCGAATAAGACATCGCACCGACCCTCTGTCCTAGAAGCTTCTTAGACCGGGCCTCATCCGCCGCTTCGGCCTCAAGTCGGCCCACGCAGTCAGACGAACTCGCCGGACCTTTCTTGGATACCCATGCAGCCGGATGAATGCGCTAAGCGTTTGCCTTGAGCTCGGCAAGGATGCCCTCGAGCGCTTCGATGACCTCGCCCCGGTCGACATCGGCTTTCCGGAATTGCAGCTTCAGATTGAAGTGCTTGGATTGGGGCCTGTACTGGAAGATGAACGCCTTCGGTCGGCCGCGTTTCGGCACGCCGGCCGAGGCCACCTGTCTCGCCCGATCTCTCGTCACGCCCTGGCCGCCATTGCGGGTCAACTCTTCGACGAAGGCGATCATTTTCTCAGGAGACTGTTGCCTAACTATCTGGAGAAGCAATGACTTAGAGGTAATGTCGGCGAGCCGACAAAGGTGGCGGACCTCGCTGGGCATCTCGGAGAGCGCCAGCGACTCGGTGATCGAGGTTCGCGACTTGCCCAGCTTCTTGGCGAGCTCCTCGTGTGTGTAACCAGCACGACCCGCGAGGCTCGCCATCGCCTCCGCTTCCTCGAACGGGCTCAAGTCCTTTCGCTGGAGGTTCTCGACGAGCGCCAGCTCGATCACTTCCCCATCATCCACGTCGCGGATCACTACGGGTAGCTCGCGCAGGCCGACACGCACGGCGGCCTGGTATCGGCGTTCACCTGCGACGATCTGGTACCGCTCACCTCGCTGGCGAACCACGAGCGGCTCGATGATCCCTTTCTCGGCGATCGAGGACATCAGCTCGGACAGGTCACCCATGACCTGACGAGGCTGGTCGGGGTTGGGATCCACCCGGTCGATCGGCACGAGCCGGCCGATCGGTGACCCTGCCGAGCTCGCGAGCGCCTCGACGTAGTGCTCGTCGTGTCGCATCTTCAACGTCATCGGAAGACCGCGCTTAGACACGATCCATGACCTCCTCGCAGAGACGGTAGTACTCGCTCGCGCCAGAGGACTCTGGCGCGAACTGAAAGATGGATTCCTTGTAGGCCGGGCTCTCTTCCAGACGGACGCTCTTGGTGATCACGGTCCGAAAGACCTTGGTGCCGAAGACCTTGTCGATCTGAGTGCGAATATCGCGCGCCAACGCGGTCCGCCGATCGTGCATCGTGATCACGACGCCGAGAATCTTGAGCGAGGGGTTTGCGCGGCTGCGCACTTTCTCGATCGTCTCGAGCAAATCGTCCGTTCCCTCGAGCGCGAAGTACGACGACTGGATGGGGATGAGCAGGTGCGTCGCCGCCACGAGCGCGTTGACGGTCAGCAGCCCCAGGGCGGGCGGACAGTCGATCACCACGGCGTCGAAGGCCGGCGTCAGCCTCGCGAGCTGGTCCTTCAGCTTGAAATGCGAGTCGAGCTCGCCGACCAGCCGCGCTTCGAGCTTGGCCAACGAGATCCTCGCTGGGGCCACCCACAGGTTCTCCTGGGTGGAGGGTTTGACGACGTCCGCAACGGAGACGTGGGGATCGACAAAGGCGTCGTACATCGAACGCTCGACCTGGGCGAGATCGAGGTAAGACATGGTGCTGTTGCCTTGCGGGTCGAGGTCGATGAGCAGCGTGCGTTTGTTGCGAAGTGCCAGCGCGGCCGCGAGGTTAATCGCTGTGGTGGTCTTGCCGACGCCGCCCTTCTGGTTGGCGATCGCAATGATCATGCAGTGCCTTCTGACGGTCGGATAAGGAGGGTCGAAGCAGGGCCATTGTAGGAAGGCGCTTGGGGTCTGTCAAGAAAACAGCACTACATCTTGTAGCCCAGGTCCTCCGGATCGAGGCTTTCGAGCCATCGCTGCAACTGCTCGTGGTCGGCGCGCTCGGACGAAACGTCGACGCTCCTCACCTGATCCAGAACCTTCGCGTGGACGAAGAGCCTGGCCTTGGCGCGCATCGCCAGCGCGATCGCGTCGCTCGGCCTCGCGTCGATGTAGAGCCGCTCGCCGTCCCGCTCGAGCTCCAAATACGCGAAGAACGTCGCGCCGCGCAGGTCGGCGATGACGACACGCTGGAGCGTGGCGCCGAGATCGCCGATCACATCGCGCAAGAGATCGTGGGTCATCGGCCGCGCCGGAGCCGTGTTTTCGATTTGCAGGGCGATCGCGTTGGCTTCGACCGGGCCGACCCAGATTGGCAGAACCCGCTCGCCGGCTGCGTCGCGGAGGATGACGATCGGCACGTTCTGGACCGGATCGATCATCAGCCCTTTGATGAACATCTCGTGCAACATGACCAAACCTCAGACTGCTGAACCCATAGCCTCGCCGCGCAGGCCATAGGGGGTCGACGCGGTGATGCGAACGTCGACGATGCGCCCGAGCCAATCGCTGGGGCCGCTGAAGGTGACGACCGCGTTGCCGGACGTGCGGCCGCCCAGCTCGCCCGGGCGCTTGTCGGAGATGGTGTCGACGAGGACCCGATGTCGGCGACCGACATGGCGCGCGAAGCCTTCGGTCTGTATCTCGCGCTGCAGGGCCTGCAGCACCATGATCCGACGCGTCTTCTCCGCTTCCGGCACGTCGTCCGGCATCCGCTTCGAGGCGAGCGTGTTCGGCCGCACCGAGTACTTGAACGAGAAGATCGCCTGATACCGAACTCGACGGACGAGATCCAGGGTCAGGTCGAAGTCTTCGT
The DNA here is from genome assembly GCA_020853395.1 of Acidobacteriota bacterium. Taxonomy (NCBI): domain Bacteria; kingdom Pseudomonadati; phylum Acidobacteriota; species Acidobacteriota bacterium. The sequence continues at coordinate 131,118 of JADYYY010000003.1, read as the reverse complement.
CGGTTTCGCCGGGGAAGCCGACGATGAGGTCGGTGGACAGGTCGATATCGGGGATGGCAGCCCTGGCGGAGTCGACCCACGAAAGGTAGTCGGCGCGGGTGTGCCGGCGACGCATGCGCTCGAGGATTCGATCCGAACCGGATTGCACGGGCAGGTGCAGGTGCTTGCACACGGCGGGCAGGTCGCGCAGCGTGGCGATCAGCCTTGGCGTGACGTGCCGGGGATGAGGGCTGGCAAAGCGCACCCGGTCGATACCCGCGACGGCGCTCACGCGCCGGAGGAGCTCAGGGAAGTCGCAGTCAGGATCGTCGGGCGCCCGGTAGTGGTTGACGATCTGGCCCAGCAACACGACCTCGACACGGCCAGAACTGGCCGCCTCCTCGACTTCGGCGACGATGTCGTGGACCGGACGCATGCGCTCATGTCCCCTCGTGTACGGCACGACGCAGAAGGCGCAGTACTCGTTACAGCCCTCGATGACCGTCACGAGCGCGCGGACCGGGTCGCCGCGGCGGACGACGCCCAGCGGGAAGGAAACATCGGTTTCGAGATCCGGCCTCACTGAGGCGCGGCCGGCGTCGCGCACCTGGCGAAGCACATCCGGCACGGCGTCGAGCTGCTGCGGACCCATGACCACGTCGACGAACGGTGCCCGAGCCTGAATGCGTGCACCTTCCTGCTGGGCGACGCACCCGGTGACGGCGATAGTCGGCTTGGTGCCTCGCGCCTCGGCGGCGTGTTTGATGCCTCCGAGCGCGGCGTACAGCTTGTCCTCCGCCCGTTCACGTACGCTGCAGGTATTGACAACGACGAGATCGGCGGAGGCGAGATCGGACGAAGGCTCGTAGCCGTCGCGTTCGAGCAGCCCGGACAGGCGCTCGGAATCGTGGACGTTCATCTGACAACCGAACGTCTCGATGAAGTACCTACGCGCCACGCTTCTGCCCTTTCGCTTTCGCCCGGTCGACTTTCGCTTTTGACTTGTCTTCGCTTTCGCCTCTGGCCGCGATGAGCTCCCGCGCGGACGACAGCAGACGGGGCGACACCTCGGCACCCGCGATCATCCGCGCGATCTCGAGCTCTCGTCCCTGCCGGTCGAGCCTGGTCACGGTGGTCGTCGTCCTGCCGTGGCGGACCTGCTTGGCGATCTGGAAATGCGTCCCAGCCCGCGCGGCAATCTGGGGCAGGTGCGTGATGCAGAGCACCTGATGGCGCTCGCCGAGCGCCTGCAGCCTCGCACCGACGGCATCGGCGGCCGCGCCACCGATCCCGGCATCGACCTCGTCGAATACGAGCGTGCGGCCGCCTGGACTGCTGTCGACGAGGACGCGAAGGGCGAGCATGATGCGCGACAGCTCACCGCCGGATGCAATGCGCGCCAGCGGCCGCGGCTCCTCGCCGGGATTCGCCGACAGAAACAGCTCGACCTTGTCCATCCCGGTCTCGGCCCAGTGATCCTCGCGATCCACGGTGCTCACCCGCACGTGCACGCGCGATTGAGGCATCGCGAGATCGGCGAGCGCGCGCTCGAGGGCGCTTCCGAGCGCAACCGCGGCTTCACGTCTCGCCGCGGAGAACGATCCGGCGGCGGTTCGGAAGGCGGCCGCCGCGGCGGTCGCGTTCGCCTCGAGCTCCGCGACGCGGCCCTCTCCGGCGCCGAGTGCCGTCAGCTCGTCGGCCAGTGCCTCCCTGCGCCGCAGCACGTCGTCGAGCGTCGGCCCGTACTTGCGCTTCAGCCGTTCGAGCGCCGCCAGCCGGTCCTCCACGGCCTGCAGACGATCGGGCGACGTGTCGAGGTCCGACGCATAGGAGCGCAAGAAGAACGCGAGATCTTCCAGGCTCGACTTCAGCGCCGCGCGCTCGTCGAGGTACTTCGCAAACCGCGGATCATAGGCGGCGAGATCGGCCAGCCGTTTCCAGACGAGGGCCAGCGAGGACAACGCGGCCGATTCCCCCTCGTAGAGCGCCGAGTATGCCTCGGCCGACAGGCGTGCCAGCCGATCGGCGTTCGCGAGCATCACCTGCTCGGCGCTCAGATCGTCATCTTCCGATGCCTTCGGTGCTGCGCGATCGATTTCCTGGAGCTGGAACGCAGCCACGTCGGTCCGCGCACGCTTCTCGCGATCATCGAGCCGCGATCGATCGAGCGCAGACGAAGCCTGACGCCACGCCGCGAAGGTCGTCGCCGCCGCGGCGGTCAGGTCGGGGCGGCCGAGGAACGCGTCGAGGTACCCGAGGTGTTCCGCAGGATCGAGCAGCGTCTGATGCTCGTGCTGCCCATGGAGATCGACGAACTGCTGGCCGAGCTCCTTCAACGCCGCCGACGTCGCGAGCGCGTCATCGATGAATGCGCGGCTGCGGCCCTGGCTGGAGACCTCGCGGCGCACGATGAGCTCCCGGCCATCCGGCCGCTCGAAGACGGCCTGAACCGTCGCGGTGTCCTCGCCGGTGCGGACGAGATCGGCGCTGGCGCGTCCTCCGACCAGCAGATCGATGGCTTCGACGAGCACCGACTTGCCTGCTCCCGTCTCGCCGGTCAGCAGGTTGAGGCCGGATTCGAACTCCACTTCGAGGCGATCGATCACCGCCAGGTGGCGGACGCTCAGGAAGCGAAGCATGTCGAAACCGGAACTCCCATGATATCAGACCTTTGACAGCCCTCGGCCGAAGTGCTACCCTCTCGAAGTCCGCGCTGTTCCCAGCGGCGCAATCACCACGTGAAGTGGAGGGCGTGTTGCGCGTGCTTGGATTGTTGATCCTGGCCCTGCAGGATCAAGGCGTCCCAAACCCGGCCGAAGCGGCTCCCCGAACCGACATCATCTCACTCGTCGCGAACGCCGACTGGATGGTGAAGGTCGTCCTCGCGACGCTGCTGCTGTTCTCCGCCATCTCGTGGGGCATCGTGGTGTTCAAGCAGCGGCAGCTTCGCCGCGCGACGGCACAGACCACGAAGTTCCTCGAAGTGTTCCGCAAGAGCTCTCGATTCTCGGAAGTGCAAGCCGTGTGCCCCAGCCTTCCGGCGAGCCCGCTCGTCGGGCTGTTCCAGTCGGGCTATGCGGAACTGAACGCGCAGTTGCGCGGCGCCCCGGAAGCCGGCCGGCCGGCCGAGAGCACGTCGCGTCCAACATTGAAGAGCCTCGACGCCGTCGATCGTGCCCTGCTGCGCGCATCGGCGGCCGAGATCTCCAAGCTCGAGTACCGCGTGTCGTTTCTCGCAACGACGGCGTCGATCACGCCGTACATCGGTCTGTTCGGCACCGTGTGGGGCATCATGACCGCGTTCCAGGGTATCGCCGGGGCGGGTTCAACGAGCCTGGCGGTGGTGTCCCAGCCGATTTCCGAAGCCCTCGTCGCCACCGGCGCCGGGTTGTTCGCGGCCATTCCGGCCGTCTACTTCTACAACGACATCACGAGCTCCGTGAAGAAGTTCGCCAACGAGATGGACGACTTCTCCATGGAGTTCCTGACCATCGCCGAGCGGAACTTCAAGTAACGCGGCCGGCTGCGGTAGGACCGATCATGCCCAGACTCGAGCCGATGGTCACGAGCGCCTCCCGGGGCGGACGGCGCGCGCGCGGGGCCCGCGTCTCGACCGCGCTCGCCGAGATCAACGTGGTGCCGCTCGTCGACGTCATGCTGGTGCTCCTCGTGATCTTCATGGTCGCGGCACCGATGATGCAGCAGGGGTTTCCCGTGAACCTGCCGCAGTCACGGCAATCTCGCGCCGTCACCGCTCCCATCACCGTCACGGTGCCGCGAAGCTTCCGGACCGATCGGCGCGTGCAGATCGGCGACGAGTTCGTCAGCTTCAACGTCCTCGCGGAGCGCATCCGTCAGGCCATCGACGCCCGCGGATCGAAACGCGTCATCGTCGCTGGAGACGGCGCGCTGACGCTGTCCGACCTGTCGATGGTGCTCGACGAGCTGAACGCCGGCGGCGTGGAGAACGCCAGCATCCAGACACAGCCGGCCACGAGCGACACCCGATGAACACGGCCGCACATCCGGCGCTCCGTCCGTCCCCTCAGGACATTCGAGGCCTGAACCGGATGCTCGGCTGGTCGATTGCCGTTCACGTCGGGATCGTGCTCGCGCTCGTCTTTCTGCCACGAGACTGGATCGCGGCGCCCCCGAAGCAGCCGTTGACCATCACCCTCGGCGGCACGCCGGGTCCGCGGTCCACCGGCACGACGAGCATCGGCGGGCGCACCGTCGAGCAGGCCGCGCCGCCACCGCGGCGGGCCGAACCCGTGCGCCCGACTCCCCCGGCCCCGCCGGCCATCGTCCCCAAGCCAACGCCGCCAGCCACGAAGCCGTCTGAGACTCGGAAGCCCGAACCGGTACCGGCGCGTCCGCCGACGACCGGTCAGCAGGTGACGCAGGGCAACACCCCTGTCGATACCGGGGCGCGCGGGCAGGGGGCTGGCCTGACGTTCGGTGGTGGCGGAACCGGCGGCGAGACCGACTTGAGCAGTTTCTGCTGTCCGGAGTACCTGCAGCTCTTGATTGGCAAGGTCTACGAGACCTGGCGCAAGGACCAGCCTGAACGTGGCACGGCGGAAGTCCGATTCACCATCGACCGCGGCGGACGCGTCTCGAGCGTGGAGGTCGCCAGGAGCAGCGGCAGCAGCATCCTCGATCGGATCTCGAGAGCGGCCATCACGGACCTCCCTCCATTGCCGCTGCCGCCGGCCTACACTGGCAGCGTGCTCACGATTCGCATGGTGTTTCCCTACGAGGGGCGTTGATGAAAGCGAGACTTCCACTCCGCGTGACTGCAGCGGTGGCCGTGCTCGGCGGCACGGTGGTCGCCTTGGCTCGTCCCAACGACGTTGCGCTGTCGCCCGTGCCGCTCGGACAGAACCAGCAGTCCGAGGTGACGATCGTGATGTCGAACCCGGCCTATCACCCGCGCGTCGGGGTGCCGGACTTCCTCAGCACGACGAACGACGCCGAATTGGCCACGATCAGCCGGACCATCGCGGACGTGCTCTGGAGGGATCTGCAGTTCGAGCGCGAGTTCTACATGATCCCGCGCGCCTCCTCCACATCGATCCCGTCGACGCCGCCCGAAGCGATTCCCTACGAGCGCTGGGCGGAGCTCGGCGCCGACGCCGTGCTCCACGGCAGCGTCTCCCGTAACGGCGCTGATCTCGTGGTCGACATCCGGCTGATCACCGTCAAGGGCGACGCCCGCGGCCGGCAGACGTTCGGCGCGCGGTATCCGAACTGCCGCGCGCAGAACCCGCGCGGCTGCGCCCATGCCATCGCCGACGACGTGCACAAACAGGTCCGCGGCCTGGACGGCGTCGCCCGCACCAAGATCGCGTTCGCCTCCGACCGCCATGGCAGCCGCGTGGCGGGGCGCCCGAGCCAGACGGCCGCCGCCAGCAAGGAGATCTACATCTCGGACTACGACGGCGCGAACCCGATGCGCGTGACCGTCAACGGATCGCTGAACTGCTGCCCGGCCTGGTCAGCGGCTGGCAACCTTCTCTCGTACGTGTCGTGGCAATCTGGCCTGCCGGACATCTACGTGGCCAATCTCGCGCAGCCTGGCCGTCCGGCCCGGCCTACGGCGTCGAACGTGGCCACGTCCAACTGGACGCCGGCGTGGTCGCCCGACGGCACACGGCTCGCCTTTGCTTCCCCTCGCTCGGGCAACGTCGAGATCTACGTCGTCAATCGGGACGGCACGGGACTCCAGAACATCACGAACAGCCCGTCCAGTGACGACGGGGCGCCGACGTGGTCGCCGAACGGCGCACAGATCGCCTTCACGTCGAACCGCGCCGGCGTCAATCAGCTCTACATCATGAACGCCACCGGAACCGGCGTGCAGCGGATCGTCTCGGAGCAGGTCGATCGTCCGACGTGGTCGTCGTTGAACTTCATCGCCTTCACGGTGGGGGCCGGGCCGGGGCACGACGTCGCCATCTACGACTTCGCGAATCCCGGCGTGAAGGTGCTCACCGACGGCGTCGGATCGAACGAGAGCCCGGCAGTCGCTCCCAACGGACGGCACATCGCGTTCGTCACGACGCGCTGGGGACGTCAGCACATCGCCACGATCGATCGCACGGGCGAGAACCTGCGACAGGTCACCGAGGCCGGCAACAACACCTATCCGAACTGGCAGCCGATCTCCCGATGACCGGGCGAAGGACAGCATCATGAGTGCGTCGAGCCCGAAATTCCTGGCGGTCGTCCTGATCGCTCTCGCGGCGGCCTGCGGCGGCAAACGTCAGCCTGCCACCACCGCAGCGCCGCCGTCGGCTCCCGCCGCGTTTCCCTCCGCCGGACCGGTGCCGCCCGCGCCCGGCCCGCCGCCAGCGGTCTCACCCGTGCCCCTGGCCGATACGCCGATCGCCTCGACGCCGCTCCTGCCGTGGGATGCGCAGCCGCTCGACGTGATCAACGGTCCTGATTCTCCGCTCAAGGCAGTGTTGTTCAAATACGACAGCGACGAGCTGACGCCGGAGGCCAAACAGGCGCTCGAAACCAACGCGGCGCTCCTGAAGACCTATCCCACCTGGGTCGTCACGATCGAAGGCCACTGTGATGAACGCGGCACGGCCGAATACAATCTGGCGCTGGGGGATCGGCGGGCGCTGGCGGCCAAGACCTATCTCGTGTCGCTCGGCGTCGGTCCGGATCGGATCCGCACGGTGAGCTACGGCAACGAGTTTCCGTTCGATCCCGGCCACACCGAATCCGCCTGGTCGCAGAACCGGCGAGCGCATTTCATGCTGACGTCGAAGTAGGAAGGACGCGACATGCGAACACGAGTGCTTGTTCTCGCCGTGCTGTTGTGCCTCCCGGTGCCCGGCGGGGCCCAGAGCCGCCAGGACCAGCAGATGAGCGCAGACCTGCGGATCCTGCAGGAGCAGGTCGCCAGGCTGCAGTTGGCCAACAATCAGCAGGCCGAGCAGTTGCGGGCGCTCGCGAAACGCCTCGACGACCAGGCGGCGGCCGGCCAGAAGCAGTTCGCCGACCTGCAGGTGCTCATCAACAACGTGTCCACGACCGTCAACACGGTCCGCGAGAAACTCGACGACAACAGCGTACGCGTGACACAGCTCATGCAGGAGCTGCCGTCGCTGCGAACGGGTCTGACGTCGGTGGCCGAACAGCTCAACACCCTCGTCAGCCTCCTTCAACCGCCTCCGCCGATCGTCAACCCGGACGGATCGCCCGCGCCCGGCGTGCCTTCATCGTCGAGCGCGCTCGGCACCGCGCGCGTTCCGGAATCACCGACGCGGCTGTTCGACGCGGCGAAGGCCGATTACGTCAGCAACCGCATCGACAGCGCGATCGAAGGCTTCACCGAATTCGTCGAGAAGTTTCCGGACGCGCCGCAGGCGGCCGAGGCGCAGTTCTGGATCGGCGAGTCGTATCGGCAGAAGCGCGCGCTGAAAGAGGCGATCGCGGCGTACGACAAGCTCATCGGCACGTACAAGACGGCGCCGGAAGTGCCCGAGGCGCAGTACATGAAGGGGCTGTGCTACCTCGAGCTCGGGCAGCGCACCGAGGCGCGACGGCTGTTCGAGCTCATCGTGAAGCAGTATCCGGGCACGTCCGCCGCGGCGCTCGCCCAGCAGAAGCTCGTCGCGCCGGCGAGCGGACGCTAGCCATCAGACCGTTTCAGGAGCAGACACCCTCATGGGCAGTGTGAACAAGGCAATCCTCGTGGGCAACCTCGGCCGCGACGCCGAGATGCGCTTCACCGCCGGCGGCACGCCGGTCGCGACCGTGAGTCTGGCCACGACGGAGCGCTACACGGATCGGGAAGGCCAGAAGAAAGAGGACACCCAGTGGCATCGCGTCGTCATCTGGGGAAAGACGGCCGAGTCGCTCCACGAGTACCTGACGAAGGGCAAGCAGATCTACGTCGAGGGGCGGATTCAGACGCGCGAGTGGACCGACAAGGACGGCAAGCAGGCACGCACGACCGAGATCCGCGCAGACCGCGTCGTGCTGCTCAGCAGCGGTGGGGGCGGCACGGGCGGCGGCATGGGCCGCGGATCGCGCGAGCGTCAGCACGGTGGTGCGACGGCCGATCACGAGCCGGAAGCGCCGATCGACGCGCCGAGCGACGACGACATTCCCTTCTAGCATCGGGATATCGGATCATCGCATCGAAGGATCGGGACATCGGATCGTCGACATCCCGATGATCCGGTGCCCCGCTGATTCGACTTATCGGTCGCCCCTGCCGTAACGATCCTCGAGCCGAACGACGTCGTCGAGTTCGGGCGTGGAGACCTCGAACACGTCGCAGTCCTCGATCGCCGTCATGCGGTGGATCGTCGGCGGCGTGACGTGCACGCAGTCGCCGGGCGACATCTCCCGTCTGGTCAGCGTCCCGTTCACGTCGAGCTCGAACAGCATCCTGCCGGACCAGAGGTAGATCGTCTCGTCCTTCACGTTGTGGTACTGCAGGCTCAGGGCGTGCCCCTTGTCGATGTGGATGATCTTGCCGACATAGCGGTCGGTCTTCGCCCAGCGCAGCTCGTAGCCCCACGGCTTCTCGACCCGTACGACATTGTCCATCTCCGGCTCCTGTGAATCGATGGCGGCGTCAGCTCTCGTCGACGTCGCGGTGCCGCACGCGAAACTGCGTGCCGCGCAGATGCTTGAGCCGCCCGACGATCGCCTCGGCGATCGCGACCGATCGGTGGCGGCCGCCGGTGCACCCGACGGCGATCGTGAGGTAGGCCTTGCCCTCGTGGATGTACTGCGGAATCAGGAATCGCAGCAGGTCGACCGTGAGCCGCAGGAACCGGCGGCTTTGCGGCGTCTCGAGCACGTACTGCCTCACGCCGGCATGACGGCCGGTGCGCGGCCGCAGCGCCCGCACGAAGTGCGGGTTCGGCAGGAAACGCACGTCGAAGACGAGATCGGCATCCTCGGGCACACCGTGGCGGAACCCGAAGCTCAGCACCGTGACGACGAGCGGCGAGATCGTGCGCGTGCCGCCGACCGTTTCCCGGATCCGGCGTCGCAGCTCGTGGACGGTGAGGCTGCTCGTGTCGAGCACCTGGTCGGCGAGCCGGCGAATCGGCTCGAGCAGGCGGCGCTCTTCCGCGAGGCCCTCGGCTACGGTCCGGTTGAGCGCCAACGGATGCGGGCGGCGCGTCTCGCTGAAGCGGCGCAAGAGCGCGCTCTCGGCCGCGTCGAGGAACACGAGCCGCACGGCGCCTGGGGCCGAACGCTTCAGTTGGCGGTAGAGCGCCGGGAACCTCGAGAGGCCCTGGCCCTCGCGGACATCGATGACGACCGCCGCGCGCCGTTCGCCTTCGGGCGCGTGCAGCGTCAGGTCCGCGAACGTCGGCACGAGTGCAACCGGCAGGTTGTCGACGCAGAGATAACCGAGGTCCTCGAGCGCACGGATGGCGTGAGACTTGCCCGCGCCAGACAGGCCGGTCACGACCACGAACGACGCGCGCGGCCCGGCCGCCTTGGGCGACGGGCGGCGTCTGGCGATTGCCGGCGCCCGCCGGCGGGTCGCGGCGGTCGCTGCCCGGGCCATATCAGACGCCGGTCGTCTCGATCAGTCCGAACGCGCCGTCTGCACGGCGGAAGAGCACGGCGAGGCTGTCGGACGTCGCGTGACGGAACACGAGCACCGGCGCCTGGCTCGACGCCAGCTCGAGCGCCGCGTCCGCGACGGTCAGCGGCCGCGCGGTGTAGCCGCGCGAGCGGACGACCTTCGGCACGGTCACCGGCGGCAACGCCGGCTCAGGCGCCGGCTTCTCGGCCACCGGCTGCGCGGTGCGATCACGACGCTTGGCCTTCCAGCGCTCCGTGAGCCGCCTGGCTTGGGGCACGAGCTTGTCCACGGCGGCGGCCGCGGCGCCGACGACGAGCGCGTGGCGGCCGACCGCGTGCAGCCGGTGGCCTCCGCGCGCGTGCACGCTCAGCTCGCAGACGACCATCTGCCGCTCCTGCAGGAGCACGCAGGTCGCGGACACGGCGTTGTCGTTCAGCACGCGCTCGAGCGCGCGCATCTTCTGACGGATTTCTGTCCGGGCGGGCTCGGACACCTTCAGGTGCCGGCCGGTAATCGTGAACGTCATGTGTCTGCCGCTGCGGGTCGATCAGTAGAGCATCTTGCGCTGATTGGACGTCGGGATCTTCAGTTCCTCGCGGTACTTGGCGATGGTGCGGCGCGCCAGCACGAGCCCCTCCTTCTGCAGGATGCTCATGATCTTCGAGTCGCTCAGCGGACGGCGGACGTCCTCGGCGCCGACGATCTTCTTGATGCGCTGCTTGATCGTGACCGACGACACGTTCTCGCCGTAGGAGCTGCTGATCCCGCTGTGGAAGAAGAACTTCAGCTCGTACACGCCCTGCGGCGTGTGCATGTACTTGTTGTTCACGACGCGCGAGACGGTCGATTCGTGCATGCCGATGTCGTTCGCCACGTCGCGCAGCACCAGCGGGCGGAGGTGCTCGATGCCGTGGTCGAGGAACGCGCGCTGGAAGTTGATGAGGCTCGTCGCGACCTTGAGAATCGTCTTCTGCCGCTGGTCCACGGACTTCAGGAGCCACAGCGCCGCACGGAACTTGTCCTTCACGTAGGCCCGCGTCTCGTCGGAGACTTCCCCGCCCTTGTCGAGCAGCCGGCGGTAGACCGGGCTGATCCGCAACTGCGGGAGGCCGTCCTCGTTCAGCACGGCACGATACCCGTCGTCGGTCTTGATGACGTAGACGTCCGGAATCACGTACTGCGAGTCGGTCGGACTGTAGCGGGATCCCGGCTTCGGATCGAGCCGCTTGATGACCTCGATGTGCTGTTTGACTTCCTCCGGCTCCATGCCGAGCACGCGCGCGAGCTCCGGGATCTTGTGATTCTGCAGGAGACGGAGATGGTCCCGGATGATGGTTTCGACCGGCGAGCCGGCGAGACCGAGGTGCTTGATCTGCAGCAGCAGACACTCTTGCAGATCGCGCGCGCCCACGCCAACCGGATCGAACGCCTGCACGTGCTCGAGCGCGCGTTCCACGGCGGCGGCGTCCCAGTCGCCGAGCGCGGCAATCTCGTTGACCGACGCCACCAGATAGCCGTCGTCGTCGATGTTGCCGACGATCGCCGTGCCGATCTCGCGAATCTCGGGATCGCTCGCCTGCAGGCTGAGCTGCCACATCAGATGATCGGCCAGCGAGCCCTTGCTCGACAGCGTGTTCTCGATCGGCGGCAGCTCTTTGACTTCCTGCGGCTGCCGCGGCCGATAGCCGTCGTCGAGGTACTCACCGAAGAAGTACTCGTAGTCCTGGTCGTCCCACGGGTCGTCTTTCCGCTCGTCCTTCTTCTCCGGCTCGGGCTGATCGGCGGCCGTTTGCAGGTCCTGCGCGGGATCCTCGACCGGCACCTCTTCGAGGAGCGGATTCTCGGTCATCTCCTGGTTCAGCAGCTCGGACAGCTCGATCGTCGTCATCGGCAGCAGCTTGATCGCCTGCTGCAGCGACGGCGTCAGGATGAGCTTCTGAACGAGCCGCGCGTGGAGTTTCTGCTGAATCGCCATGGATGCCGTTCGTCGGTGTCAGCTCAATCTTAGTCCAGCCGGAATTCCGCTCCGAGGTAAATTCTCTTCACGTCCTCGTCGGCGGCCAGGCCCGACGGGGTCCCGCTCCTGAAGATCACGCCGTCGTGAACGATGTACGCCCGATCGGTCATCTTCAGCGTCTCACGCACGTTGTGATCCGTCACGAGGACGCCGATGCCCCGGTCCTTGAGATGTACCACAATCTTCTGGATGTCGGCGACGGCGATGGGATCGATGCCGGCGAACGGCTCGTCGAGCAGGATGAACTTCGGCCGGTTGACGAGCGCGCGGGTGATCTCGACGCGCCGGCGCTCGCCACCCGAGAGCGTGTAGGCCTTGGCGCGCGCGAGCGGCGTCAAGCCCAGTTCCTGCAGCAGTTCCTTGAGCCGCGCTTGCCGCGTCGCGGCGTCGAGCGGCAGCGTCTCCAGGATCGCCAGGATGTTCTCCTGGACCGTCAACCCTCGGAAGACGGACGGCTCCTGCGGCAGGTACCCGATGCCCTTGCGCGCGCGCACGTACATCGGATCGGCCGTGACGTCCTGCCCGTCGAGGAGCACGCGGCCCGCGTCGGGTCCGGTCAGCCCGACGACCATGGCGAACGTCGTCGTCTTGCCGGCGCCGTTCGGGCCGAGCAGGCCGACGACTTCGCCCGACGACAGCTCGAGGTCCACGTTCCGCACGACCGTACGGCCGCCGTACGACTTGGTCAGGCCTTCAGTCCTGAGCGTCGATGCCGACATCACTTGCCGGCCGCCAGAAAGGCCGGACAGGCCTGCTTGGACGTGGACGTCGCCCCCGCGGGATTGTCGGCGACCGGGAACTCCGGCGCGCGGACGTCACGGCCGATGCGCACGAAGTTGCCGGTCTGGCTCGTACAGGTGCCGTCCGCATCGCGCGTCCACAACGTCAGCGGCTTGCCCCACAGCCGATAGACGTCGGCGACCGCGTCGTAGAGCAGCCGATCGCCCAGCGCCTGCCGCCCCTGCTCGACGCTCGTCCGAACGTTGCCGGTCGCCTCCAGCCGCTCGAGCGTGCGCCCCTCCCCGGTCAGCGTCAGCACGATCTCCGCCGCCACGGTCTCGTCCTCGTGGCTCTTGAGTGTGGCCGGCGCGCCGGTATACGTCACCGTACGCTTCTCGTCCTCGTAATGAAAAGTGGCCGCCGTCGCGCGATAACGCGTCGAGGTCGTCGACGTGCCGCTCGCGATCGCGAATACCGACTCGACCTGCCCTGTCGCGCTGAGATCCTGGGCGGGCTGAAGGAAGACGATGTCCCGGCCGAGGACGAAGCTGTCGTCGCTCTGCTTGAGTTGCGCGCGGGCCGCAGCGTCGCCCGCGTAGCGAAATCGCTCGGCGCCGGCCTCGTACCAGAACTCTGCACCGGTCCCGTAGAGCGGCTGGCTCGCGTCGAACATGGCGCTGCGACGTCCAGCCCCGGCGCTCCGGCTCACCGTCGTCACACCGCGCCTGGCATAGAGGTCGTTCGAGTCCAGATCGACGACGATGCGCTCGAGCGCTTCGACGATGACCTGACCGTCCTCCACGCGCGCCCGGCGGCCGGACGCGCCGCCGGGCCGCAGCTCCAACTCCGCCTGGCCGGCGCGATACTCGCCGATATCGGCCGTGCCGGTCATGTTCTGGCTCTTGAACGTCACGTCCCGCTCGAAGAGCGCCGCGTCGATCATGTCGAGCTGCCCCTTGACGGCGAGCGACAACCGCTGCGAACGTCCGGTACGCCGGGAAGCCGGCCGCCCTGCCGTCGCGCCCGCTGACTCGGTGAACTCCACGCCTCCGTCGAAGACCGCGGCGGTCAATCCGGCCTGATCGCTGCCCGACGCGGCGAGCGTTGCGCCCGTGATGGTGCGGCCCGCATTCGTCGCCGAGGGCGGCAGCGTCACCGAGACACGCTGCGACGCGTCGAGGCGCGTCAGCGTCGCGCCGTCTGGCGCCATCCTGAAGCTGATTTCCTCGCCGCGGATCACGCGCGTCCCTTGACCGCCACGCTGCGTCATCACGGCCTGCCGATGGAGCGCACCGCGCCGCAATGCGGTCCCGTCTTCATGGAAATCGAGCTCGAGATCCTGGGCTTGTAGATCCGGCATGTCGGACGTCCGGCCCGGCACCGGCTGCACGCGCGCATGACCTCGAAGCTCGATCGTCCGAAGCTGTTGCTGGCCGTCAGCCAGATAGACGGTGGCTCGATCCGCCGTCAGCGTCTCGGACTCCCGCCCGATGCGCGCCCGTTGTTCCAGCAGCAGCGTGCTGCCCCCCGCGACGACCGTGATCGTGCCGGCCGAGGCGTCGATGGGCGTGCCGCCGCCCTCGGGCGCGATCGTCAGCGACGCCTCGGCCAGCAGCTTGAAGGCGCCCGCATTGCGTTCGTACGTGCCGCCTCTGCCACGTCCCGTCATGCGGCCGCGCGTGATCGTGGCCGGTCCGGGGATGGACGCCATCCCGTTCGTGTCGTCATACGTGCCGGCATCGCCTTCGAGCGCCGCGCCGTCCGGCGAGCGGAATCGCACATCCCCCTCGGCCGTGAAGACCGACGGCTGCTCGCGATTCGCACCAGCGAACGTGCCCTTCACGCGGCGGGCGGTCAGGCTCGCGCCGTCTTCGAGCTCGAGCGCGAAGTCGTCCCACTCCATCCGGTCGTCGTAGCGGCGGACCTGCCCGTACTCCAGCCGCGCCACGAGCCGATTCCCCTCGTGACGCACGGTCTCGCCCGCGCCCGACTGGTAGCTCGCGGCCGGATCGGCAGGCGTCGTCGACGCCTGCGGCGCAACGGCCGGCCGGTCCTTCGTCAGCAGGACGATGGCAGCCGCCGTGCCGAGGCCGATGACGGCGACGATCACGCGCGCCGGCTTCTGCCACCTCACGCGGGCGCTCCGAAGGGCACGCGCACGTCGGCGACCGTCAGCTCGGTGACGCGCTCGCCTCGATACTCGCTCTCGTCCAGCGAGTACGCGAGCTCGAGGCCGTACCGGTTGGTGGAGAGGTAGTCCTCGCGATCCGCCGCTCGCCAGGCGATCGCGCGAAACGCGCGCCCGTCCTGCTTGACGAAGAGCGACAAGTGGCGGTCCTTCAGACGCCGAGGCGGCGCGACCAGATCGACCGGCGCCGCGCGAAACACCGGCTTCGGATTCGCCGCGCCGAACGGGCCGAGACGGCCGAGCGCGCGCACGACCTCGCCCGAGATGTCCCGCAGCCGCAACGGCGCGTCGATGCGAAGACGAGGCACGAGGTCCTCCGGGCTCAGACGAGCGTTCGCCATCGCGCACAGCCGCATCCGCAGCTCGTCGATGCGGTCGGCGTCGAGCGTCACGCCGGCCGCCTGTCGATGGCCGCCATAGCGGACGAACAGATCGGCGCAGGCATCGAGGCTGCCGAGCAGGTCGAAGGTGGGGATGCTGCGGGCCGATCCCACGGCCACGCCCTGATCGATCGACAGCACGAGCGTCGGCTTGTGATACAGCTCCGCAAGCTTCGACGCCACGATCCCGATGACCCCACGATGCCACTGATGGCCGGCGACGACCAGGAGGTTCTGGCCGCCGAGCGACGGATCGCCGTCGATGGCACGACGGGCGTCCGCCAGGATCGCGGCTTCCTGCTCCTGTCGAGCCGTGTTCTCCTCCGACAACCGGCGTGCGAGCTCCCGCGCGCGTTTCCGGGTGTCATCGTCCCGCCCGCGCAAGAGCAGCAGGTCCACGGCGAGGTCGGGAGACTGCATGCGGCCGGCGGCGTTCAGCCGCGGCGCGAGCATGAAGCCGACATGAAAGCTGTCGAGCGCGCGGCCGGCCAGACCGCTCTCCTCGAGCAGCGCTTCGAGGCCCGCGCTGTGCCGCCCGGCCGACAGGCTCCGCAAGCCGCAGCTCGCGATGATCCGGTTCTCGCCGACGAGCGGCACCACGTCCGCCATGGTGCCGATGGCGGCGACCTTGACGAAGTGCGGCAGCACGTCTGTCCCGCGCCCGCTGGCCAGCAGCAACCCCTGCACGACCTTGAGCGCGACGCCGGCGCCGGCCAGGTGCTTGTCGGGGTACGAACAGTCCGATCGCTTCGGATTGAGGATCGCGAGCGCCGGCGGCAGGGCCTCACCCGGCTCGTGATGATCGGTGATGATGAGGTCGAGCCCCAGATCACGGGCACGCGCAGCAGCCTCGGCCGCCCGAATGCCGCAGTCCACCGACACGATGAGGCGGGCGCCCGCCGCGTGCAGCCGGTCGATCGTCGCCGACTGCAGCCCATAGCCATCTCGATGACGATTGGGCACGAAGTGCACGACGTCGGCGCCGACGAGCTCGAGCGCGCGGCGCAGGATCACGGTGGCGGTCATGCCGTCGACGTCGTAGTCGCCGTGAATGCCGATGCGCTCACCGCGGGCGGCGGCACCGAGCAGCCGATCCACCGCCGCGCGCATGCCCGTCAGCCGGAACGGATCGTGGAGCTGGTCGAGCTCGGGATGCAGGAAGCGATGCGCCTCGGCCGGATCGTGGAAGCCGCGCTGACAGAGCAGCCGCGCGATGACCGCCGGCACGCCGATCGCGGCGGCCATCGTCAGGACGCGCTCGTCCTCGACGGGCACGTCTTCCCAGCGTCGCCGGAGCATCACTCCGCGCGGCGCGGCGACGCGCCGACGTCCTCGAACGCCTGGCCGAGCTGCCCCATCCGGCGGAACTTCGCATAGCGCGCGTCGAGCCGCTCGGCGGGCGTCAGATCGCCCAGCCGATCGAGCTCGGCCGCGACAGCGTCGCCCACGAGCGTCGCGGCGACGTCGTAGTCCTGGTGCGCGCCGCCCACCGGCTCCTCGACGATCCCATCGATGAGCCCGAGATCGAGCAGATCGGGCGCCGTGATCTTGAGGGCCTCGGCCGCTTCGACCTTCCGTGCGCTGTCCCGCCACAGGATCGCGGCGCAGCCCTCGGGCGGGATGACGCTGTAGATGCTGAACTCCTGCATGAGGATGCGATCGCCGACGGCCAGCCCCAAGGCGCCGCCGCTGCCCCCTTCGCCGATCACGACCACCACGATCGGCGTATCGAGCATCGCCATCTCACGAAGGTTGAGGGCGATGGCTTCGGCGACGCCGCGCTCTTCGGACTCGATGCCCGGATAGGCGGCCGGCGTGTCGACGAAGACGATCACCGGCCGGCGGAACTTCTCGGCGAGGCCGCAGAGCCGCAGCGCCTTGCGGTAGCCTTCGGGCTTCGCGTACCCGAAGTTCCTGACGATCTTCTGCTTCGTGTCCCGCCCCTTCTGATGGCCCATGACGGCGACGGGCGTCCCGCGGAACGTCCCGAGGCCGGTGACGATCGCCTTGTCGTCGCCGAAGCGCCGGTCGCCGTGCAGCTCGACGAACTCGGTGAAGAGCCGTTCGACGTAGTCGAGCATGCAGGGCCGATTCGGATGGCGCGCCACGAGGACGCGCTGCCAGGGCGCGAGCGACCGGAAGATCTCGGCGCGCAGCTCCTGCGCGCGCGCCTCCAGCCGCTCGATCGAGGCCAACCGGTCGCGCGTCTCCGGCATCCGACGCAGCGCCTCGACTTCCTTCAGGAGGAGGGCGACGGGCTCTTCGAAGTCGAGGGTCTCGGGCATCAGCGCGTCCGTCCTCTCACTTCAGCACGACCGCGCCGGCGCCGCAGATCGCCTCGACGTCGCGGACGAAGACATCGCTCGGCCGGATGCGCCGCGCCGTCGCCGCGCGGACGCGCAGCCTGCCCGGCTCGCCCTTGACGTCCACGACCACCGATACCCGCCGATCGCCTTGATGGCGCTCGAACACGTCGGCGAGCTCCCGCAGCCCGACGCGCTCCAGGCCCTTGCCCGCAAGCCGAATCTCGACTTCCTTCACCGTCCGCTCACGCACGAGGTCGAGCGGCACGATCTCGCTCACCACGAGCCGGCTCGACTCCTCGCCGCGCTCGTACTTCCCGCGCACGAGCAGCATGGCATCGTCGGCGACGAGGCCGCCGTAGCGGGTGAACGCCTCGGGAAACACGACGGCTTCCACCTTCGCCATGTCGTCCTCGAGCGAGAACACCGCCATCCGATCGCCCCGCTTGGTCTTCAGTTGGCGCAGGCCGGTGACGATGCCGGCGATGGCGCAGTCCGGCTCGGACTGGGTGAGCATCTCGAGCCGCCGTCCTCCGGCCGCGGCGATGGCCGCCGCGTATCGTTGCAGCGGGTGCCCGGAGAGGTACAAGCCGAGCGCTTCCTTCTCCGCCGCGAGCGCGTCGGTCTCGGTCCAGGGCGCCGCGGACGGCAGGGCCGTTTCGTCGAGGCTTCGGGCGTCCGCTGCCAGATCGCCGCCGAACAATTGGCTCTGCCCCTGATCGCGATCCCGCTGGTGCCGCGCGCCGTGGTCGAGGATGCGGTCCAGGCCCGCGATCAGCCTGGGCCGCCACGCGAGGTAGCCTTCGCGGCCGCCCGGCGACAACGAGTCGAACGCGCCGGCCTTCGTGAGCGCATCGAGCACCTTCTTGTTGACCGCGCGCAAATCGACCCGCTCGGCGAGCTCGAAGACTGAGCTGATCCGGCCGCCGAGCGCCTGTCGCGCCTCGAGGATCGACCGGATCGCGCCTTCTCCCGCGCCCTTGACGGCCCCGAGCCCGAATCGAACGCCTTCCGGCTCGACCGTGAAGGCCAGGCGGCTCGCGTTGATGTCCGGCGGCAGCACCGGGACGCCGAGCTCTCGGCACTCGGCCAAATAGAGGGCCACCTTGTCCGAGTTCTGCGATTCGATGGTGAGCAGCGCCGCCATGAAATGGCGCGGATAGTTCGCCTTCAGGTACGCCGTCTGGTAGGCGAGCAGCGCGTAGGTCGTCGAATGCGACTTGTTGAAGCCGTAGCCGGCGAAGAACTCGATGAACTCGAAGACCTTGGTCGCCTTCTTCTCGGGGATCTTCCGGTCGGCGCAGCCCTGCATGAAGCGATCGCGCTGCGCCTGCATCTTGGCGGCGTCCTTCTTGCCCATCGCGCGCCGCAGCTCGTCGGCTTCGCCGAGCGTGAAGCCGGCCAGCTCGCTGGCGAGGCGCATGACCTGCTCCTGGTAGGCGATGACGCCGTAGGTCTCCCGCAGCACGCCCTCCATCTGCGGCAGCTCGTACCTGATCTCGACCCGGCCGTGCTTGCGCGCGATGTAGTCGTCGACGACGCCGCCGCGCAGCGGGCCCGGCCGGTACAAGGCGTTCAATGCGATCAGATCCTCGAGGCACTGCGGCCTGGCCTTGCGCAGCGTGTCGCGCATGCCCGAGCTCTCGAACTGGAACACGCCGTGCGTCTGACCGTTCTGGAACAGTTGATAGGTCTTGGCGTCGTCGAGCGGGAGGTGGTCGAGATCCACCGTCACGCCGGTCGTTTCCTCGATGTGCTCGACGGCATCGTCGAGCAGCGTCAGCGTGCTGAGGCCGAGGAAGTCCATCTTCAGGAGACCGACGCGCTCGATCTCCTTCATCGCCCACTGGGTGGTGATCTCGCCCTCGTCCTTCTGGCTGCGATAGAGCGGGACGAACTCGGTGAGCGGCTTCGGGGCGATGACGACGCCCGCGGCGTGGACCGAGGCGTGACGCGTCATGCTCTCCAGGCGCTTCGCCACGGTCAGCAGCTCGCGCACCCGCGGGTCGCTCTTCTCGAGATCGGCGAGCGGCGGCGATTCCTTCAGCGCGAGATCCAGCGTCATGTCGAGCTGGCTCGGAATCAGGTTGGCGACGCGGTTGACCTCGGCAATCGGCATCTCGAGCACGCGGCCGACGTCGCGCACCGCGGCCTTGGCCTTCATCGTCCCGAACGTGATGATCTGGGCGACGTTCTCGCGGCCGTAGCGCTCGGTCACGTACTGAATGACCTCGCCCCGCCGCCGTTCGCAGAAGTCGATGTCGATATCGGGCAGCGTCACGCGCTCGGGATTCAGGAAGCGCTCGAAGTACAGGTCGAAGTGCAGCGGATCGACGTCGGTGATCCGCAGCGTGTAGGCGACCAGGCTGCCGGCGGCCGAGCCTCGGCCCGGACCGACCGGGATGCCACGTTCGCGCGCGTACCGGATGAAGTCCCAGACGATGAGGAAGTAGCCGGGGTAGCGCATCCGGCGGATCACGTCGATCTCGAAGGCGAGCCGCTGCTCGTACTCCGCCAGCGTGTGCCGCAGCTCGCCGCGCGCCTCGAGCGCACGCCACTGGGGCATGCGCGCCTCGAAGCCCTGGCGGACCACCTCCTCGAAATAGGAATCGACGGTGTAGCCGGGAGGGACCGCGAAGTTGGGCAAGTGGGCCTCGCCCTTGGGGAGCGTCACGTCGCACCGCTCGGCGATCCGCACCGTGTTCGTCAGCGCCTCCGGGTAGTCGCCGAACACCTGCCACATCTCGTCCGCGGTCTTCAGGAAGAACTGATCGCCGTGATAGCGCAGCCGCTTCTCGTCGCTCACGCTCTTGCCGGTGCCGATGCACAGCAGGATGTCGTGCGGATGCTGATCGCTCTGGCGGAGATAGTGCACGTCGTTCGTGCACACGAGCGGCATGCCGAGATCGCGCGCGATCGGCAGCAGGCCCGCATTGACGATGCGCTGCTCCTCGATGCCCTGATACTGCATCTCGAGGAAGAAGTTGCCGGGGCCGAGGATGTCGCGGAACGTCGCGGCGGCGCCGATGGCCTTGGCCGCCTGATCCGTGCGGATCCGCGTGGCGACTTCCCCCTTGAGACAACTGCTCAGGCCGATCAGCCCGCGCGAGTGCTGCGCGAGCAGATCCTTGTCGATGCGGGGCTTGTAGTAGAACCCGTCCATGTAGCCCGCCGATACCAGCTTGACGAGGTTGTGGAAGCCCTCGTTGGTCTCGGCGAGCAGCACGAGATGGTTCGCGGTCTCGCCCGGCGTGCCGGATCGATCCGTCCGGCTGCCCGGCGCGACGTACACTTCGCAGCCCAGAATCGGCTTGATGCCGCGCTTGCGCGCCGCATCGTGGAACACGACGGCCGAGAACATGTTGCCGTGCTCGGTGACGGCCACGGCGGGCATCTGCAGCTCGACAGCCCGATCGAGCATCTCGCCGATGCGGCAGGCGCCGTCGAGCAGCGAGTACTCGGTGTGCAGGTGGAGGTGGACGAACTCGCGCATCCGCCTATTCCCACTCGATCGTCGCGGGAGGCTTCGAGCTGATGTCGTAGACGACGCGGTTGATGCCGCGCACCTCGTTCACGATCCGCGACGAGATCGCCGCGAGCAGATCGTGAGGCAGCCGCGCCCAGTCGGCCGTCATCCCGTCCTTGCTCTCGACCGCGCGCACGGCGACCGTGTACTCGTAGGTGCGCTCGTCGCCCATGACGCCCACGCTCTGCACGGGCAGCAGCACCGCGAAGGCCTGCCACAGCCGGCGATACCAGCCGCCCTTGCGCACTTCATCGACGACGATCGCGTCGGCGCGCCGGAGCAGGTCCAGCCGCTCGCGCGTGGGCGCCCCGAGCAGCCGCACGGCGAGGCCAGGCCCCGGGAAGGGCTGCCGCCACACGAACTCGTCGTCGAGGCCGAGCGCCGTGCCGACCGCGCGCACCTCGTCCTTGAACAGCGCCCGCAACGGCTCGACGAGCGTGAAGCGCATGCGCTCGGGCAGGCCGCCGACGTTGTGATGGCTCTTGATCAGCGCCGACTGCCCGACGACCGAAACGCTTTCGATGACGTCCGGGTAGAGCGTCCCCTGGGCGAGGAAGTCGAAGTGGCCGAGCTCGTGCGCCCGCCGCTCGAACACATCGATGAACGCCGACCCGATGATCTTGCGTTTGCGCTCCGGATCGATCACCCCCGCCAGCCGCTCGAGGAAGAGCTCCGATGCGTCGACGAAGTCGAGCGGCAGCCCGAGCCTCGCGAAGCGCCCCCGCACCTGTTCCGCCTCGTTCAGCCGCAGCAGGCCGTTGTCCACGAAGATGCAGGTCAGCCGATCGCCGATCGCCCGGTGCAGCAGCACCGCCGCCACCGTCGAGTCCACGCCGCCCGAGAGCCCGCACACCACGCGGCCGTTCCCGACCTGCGCGCGGATCTTCTCGATCGACTCGTCCACGAACGACGCCATCGTCCAGTCGCCGCGGCAGCCGCAGATCGTGAACGCGAAGTTGCGGAGGATGTCGAGACCGTGCTCGGTATGCGCCACCTCCGGATGGAACAGCAGGCCATACAGCCGCCGCTCGGGATCCGCCATCGCGGCGACCGGTGCGTTCGACGACGTGGCGGTGACGGCAAAGCCGTCGGGCGCCTGCGCGACGAAGTCGCCGTGGCTGGCCCAGACGCGCAGCGATTCGGGCAGCGCGTCGAACAACGGCCCGCGTGCCGCCATCGTCACCGTGGCGAGCCCGAATTCGCGATGCGGCGCGCTGCCCACCGTGCCGCCGAGCTGGTGCGTCATGACCTGCATGCCGTAGCAGATCCCGAGCATCGGCACGCCGAGGCTCCACACGCCCGGATCCGGCGTGGGCGCCCCCGCCTCGCGCACGCTGCGCGGTCCACCCGACAGGATGATCCCGGCGGGTTGACGGCGCCGCATGGCCTCCGCCGACGTCGTGTGCGGCACGATCTCCGAATACACCGACAACTCTCGAAGCCGACGCGCAATCAACTGGGTGTACTGCGAGCCGAAATCGAGGACGAGGACGAGCTGATGAGTCACAGATGCGGCTGGGGCGATGCAACGACGAGACCGGCGCCCGTCGGAACGTCGCTATTATAAGCGGGTGTCGAGAACCCGGGCCACGATATGTTGGGGTCTCGCGCTGACGATCGGGTGCTCACTACCCCATCAGGTGGAAGCGCGTTCGTTGCGGGGAATCCAGAGCCCCATCCCACCGCCATCGTCTTCGCCGGCGCCGGATCCCTCGTCGCCCGATCGGCAGAGTGAAACGCCAACGCCCGCCGCCGCTTCGTCGACGCCGCCGTCGAGCACGCCGCCCGCGAGCGACACGGCGCCTCGGCGCCCGGAGGCGCCGACAACGGCTCCAGCCCAGCCTTTGTACAAGCCGGCCTGGATCGAGAGCCTCCGGGCGGCCGCGCCACGGCACCTGTCGCTGACGCCCGCTCACGTCATCAGCTCCGGCATCGACACGCCCATCGAGGCGCGCGCGCTGGCGGATGGCCGCGTCGCGTGGACGTCCGACATCCGCGTGAGCGTGCGCCCGCTAGTGTTGCCGGGCCTGCTCGCCGCCGCAACGACAGATGCCGTGGTCGCAATCGATACGGCCGATGGCCGGACGCGCTGGACCGCCTCCGCGCCGGCGCCGATCGCCCTCGCCTCCAGCGACAGCGTGATCCTCGCCGCCGGCGCCTGGGGACTCCGCGCGATTCGGGCCGCGGACGGCGCCGTCCTCTGGGAGGCGGCCGCGACCGGCGAACCCGCGGCGGTGATCGCCATCGGCGCGTCCGTCGCCGTGGCGTACCAGGATCGCGCGCTCGTCGCGTTCGACCTGGGCTCGGGCCGCCTCCAGTGGCGGACGCCGCTCGACATCCGGCCCACGGCGCTCACGGCCACGCCGGAACGCATCTTTCTCGTAGCTGGCGAAGGCTATGTGTGCGCCTACCGCACGGAGGGCGGCGCGCTGGACTGGTGTTTTCCTGTCAGGGTCCGGCCCGTCGGCGCGCCGCTGACCGACGCTCGACACGTGTACGTCGCGTTCCTCGATGCGATCATCCGGGTCTTCGACGCCGAGAACGGCGCGCGGCGACGGACACTGTCGGCGATCTCGCGGCCCATCGACGGCCCGCAGATTGCCGGCGCGCTGCTCGCCGTGCCGCTCGTGACGTCGGAATTCGTCGTCTTCAACAGCGCCGAGGATTTCAAATTGACCCGCGTGCCGGGATTCGATTCCGCCGAGACGCCGCCGACGTTGCAGGCCGGCGCGATTGCCCCGGACGGTTCGGTCATCGCGATGATCATGACGTCGCCAGCGCGCACGTCGCTCGTCCTGCTCCAGAAAAGCGCGCCTGCGGCGCCGCCGCCCGCAGCCACTCCTCCGCCGGCTCCTGCGGCCCCACCGATGCCGGGACCGACCCAGCAGAAACCCTAGGGGAGGACCTCTCCTCCACTACCGGTATCAACGGCGCCGCCACGCGTCTCGGAGAATCGCCGGTACTGCGTCTGGTAGGCCGACAACGCGGCGAGCGCCAGAAACTGGAAGCTCACTCCCCGCAGCAGCCACGCCACGGCTTGCAGCGGCACGACGACCAGGCCGAGGAACGGGATCCACGCGGTCAGCGCCATTCCGGCCGCGGCCACGAGCGATCCGGCGGTAGCGAGCAGCACGACGCCGCCGATGACGCTGAAGATCCCGAGCACGTGACGCGCGTCCTCGGTCACGAAGCGCCGGAGCCGTGCGACCGCGGCGCGCACCGAGCAGTCGTCGGTGACGACGATGACGCGCAGTAGGTCGTAGACGAGATTGACGAGCGTGATGGCGACGACACTCGTGCTCGTCGCGAGGAGCACGAGCAGCGGCCAGGCCGGAAGCCATGCCGAGCGGCTCGCCACCGACAGCCCGTAGCCCAGCACGACGAGGCACGCCCCTCCGATCGCCACGTACACGAGGCCGAGCCAGAGCGCCAGCACGAGCGCGCGCCCGCCGAAACGCCGCGCCCCCTCGTAGACGGCGGCCAGGCTCCACGCCGACGCTTGCGACAGCGACACCAGCACCGATCCGGCGACGTGGACGTCGGCAGCGGCACGTTCTCCGGCGACGAGCACGTTCAGCGTCCCTGCCTTGACGACGAACATGATCGCCTCGCCGCCGACCCCGACGATCGCGAGCGCGACGAGAAACGTGATGAGCGCGACGGGCGCCGTCGACAGCGAGCCGAGCACGAGGTCGGCGGTCGCCCGCAGCCCTTCGCCCACGACCGTGTCGAGATCGGACCCGACGATGGCCGTCACCATCAGCGCGCCGCCGAGAATCGGCACCGTGAGCGTGAGCTTGTAGAAGGACTCGAGCACGAAGTCGACGAGCACCACCGGCCAGTTCGCTGCGGTGACGATGGCGCCGCGCTTCAGCGCCGCGCCGAGCGGCAGAGTGGACATCGGGAGGGACCGGCGCGCCGGCGGCCGCCGAGTATAGCATCGCCGGATTTGGTATTCTCGGCGGCAATGCCTTCCTTCGGACGCTGAACGTGTCGTCGCCGGTCCGCGTCGTGCTGTCCGCGCTCGTGATCGCGGCCGTCCTGCTGGCCGGCGGCGGCAAGGCCTGGGAGCTCTGGCGCTTCGGGACGAACGACGCCGCGACGATCCAGAGACTCGAGACGGAGATTCGCGAGCACATCCGCCGGCAGGCGGACGAGGTCGAAGCGCTCGCCCGTCGCGTCGTCGCCGACGCGATGCCCTTCGTCGACGCGACCGAGAGCGGCGCCGAGCTGTCGGTGCTGTTCGCACGGCTCGAAGTGCTGGCCGGACCGTCGCGGCCCGGGGCGATCACGGCGACCGTGTACGTCCCCGATCCATCGTCGGGATTCCGGATGCTGGCCTGGAGCGACGGCCCGGCCGGGGATCTCGCACCGCATCTGCTCGCAGGGCCTTCGACGCTCGTGGTCGTGCCAGGTCCCGTCGGCCTTCGCCTCGTCGCCGTGCGCCCGATCGAGCGTCAGGGGCGGCGCGTCGCGACCGTTGCGGCCGAGCGCGTGCTCACGTCGGCGACGCGGGACGGCACGCCGATGCTGCCTACCGCATTCGGCCCGATCACGATCATCCCGACCTACGCCGCCGGGGCGTTGGCCACGCCGAACGCGTTCGTCATCGATCGGCCGTTGCTCGAAGTGCACTACGCGCAAGCGGACATCGCCGCGGCCCGCGCGCGATTCCAGTCGCGTGCGCTCGCCACGGCCGCACTGCCGCTCGTGGTCGCGCTCGTCGTGTTGAGCGGCCCGCTGGTCGGCCGGCGTCGAACCGGCATGACCTGGTCCACGTGGCTGATCGCCTCGGGCGGCGCGGCCGTCCTCGTCGGCGCGGCAGCGCTGCTGCTGACCGCGGTGATGGACCGTCTCGATGCGCCCGACGTCGCGGTGCGCCTCGGTCGCGCCGGCGCGCTTGCGGCCATCGTCGGGCTCGTTGCCGGCGGCGCCTGGTGGCGCCGCTGGCCACGGCGTACGCCGGCCAGCGCGCAGCGGCGCTTCGTCGCCGAACAGCTATTCGCCGGCGCGCTGCTCGCGGCCGCCATCGCCGGTGCCTGGGCGATTCTCAGCGGGCAGATTCCGCCGAGCAGCCTGGCAGCCTGGCACTCGGCGTTGTTTCCGTTCGACCTGATGGGGTTGTTGAACGTGTGGACCGTGCTCCTGACGGTGCTCGCGATCGGCTGGGCGGCCGCGGCCGTGCTGGCCATCGCGGCAGAACGCTGGCGGCTCGCACGATCCGCGGCGTGGAGCGCCCTCGCGATCGGCTGCTGGACGCTGCCCGTGGCGGCACTGGTCGCGTCATCACCCAGGTGGCCGACACCGCCTGGCCCGCCAGCCCTGAGCATGACGCTCCTCTTCGCCGGCTTTGCCGTCGCCGCACCGCGGCTGCGCCGTCGCTATCGTCACGCGACGCAATCGAGCCGGCTCGTGCTGGGATTCCTCGCGCTCGTCGTCCCGCTGGCGGGCTTGTATCCGCTGGTCGCCTCGGCGATCGACCGCTCGGCGCGCGCCGTGATCGAAACGGAGTACTCGCCGCAGGCGGCCCGCCAGTCCGACGACATTCGCAGCCTGCTGCGCAAGGTGCAGGACGAACTCGATCGCCTGCCGCTCGCGGCGCAGGTCCGGCTGACGCCGGCTCAACCGATCGAGAGCCAGAGCGCGTTCCTGATCTGGAACCAGACGGCGCTGAAGAGCACGCGCGTCATCTCCGACATCGAGCTGTACGGCCGGGATCGGTCGCTGCTCAGCCGATTCGCCCTCAACTTTCCCGAGTACGTGGCTCGGACGACGACGCAGAAGTGGCCGGGCGCCGGATGCGAGTGGGAAACGTTCGGCGAGGTCACGCGATTCGGATCGTCGAACCGCACGATGCTCCACGCGCAGAAAGGCCTGTGCGATCCCGAGCAAGGCTTCGTCGGCGCCGTCGTGGTGCACGTGGCGCCGACCGACTACGACGCGCTCCCGTTCGTCGCCTCCGCGAGCCCCTCCTCGGATCTCGTCCGCGTGGGCGGCACGCGAGCCCCGCGCGCCGGCGGGCCCGTCGGGCTCGAGCTCGTCGTCTACGGCTGGAGTCTGCAACCGATCTTCACGACCGACGACGGCATCGCGTGGACGATCGACGACGCGCTGTTCCGGCGGATCTACGGCGACGGCAGGCCGTTCTGGACCACGCTCGACGCCAACCGGCGCCGCTACCACGTGCATCTCCAGCAGAATCGAGCCGGCATCTACGCCCTGGGGTACCCCGCGGCGACGCTCCGCGATCACGCCGCGCGGCTCGCCGAGATCGCCGCCGTAGCGGCGCTCTTGTTCATCATCGTGCAGGCAGCCGCCGTGCTCTACGTGCCGCTGGTGCGGCGGACCCGCGCGCCGCTGCGCGTGCTGATTACCGAGGTGCGGACGAGCTTCTACCGGAAGCTGTTCCTCTTCTTCGTGCTGGTCGCCGTCGGCCCGGTGCTTCTGTTCGCGCTCGCGTTCAGCGGCTTCATGCAGGCGCGCTTCCGCGACGACATCCAGGGCGAGGCAGCGAGCGTCGTGGCCGTCGCACGGCGGGTCTTCGAGCAGATCGCGGTCAACGAGCAGTCAGGCGCCCAGCCGCCAAGCGACGACATGATGGTGTGGATCCGGCAGGTGATCGAAGAAGACGTCAACCTCTTCGATGGCCCCGCGCTCGTCGCGACGAGCCAGCGCGACCTGTTCAACTCCGGCCTGCTGCCCGGACGCACGCCGGCGACGGTCTATCGGAAGATCGCGCTCGAGCGGCTGCCGTCGTTCGTCACGGAGGATCAGCAGTACCTCGTGGCCGCCTCGCCGCTGCCGGCGCTGGGCCCCGGCGCCGTGCTGAGCGTGCCGCTCGCACCCCGGCAACGCGAGATCCAGCAGGAGATCGACGAGCTCAATCGCGGCGTCCTCGTCGGATCCGTGCTCGTCGTCCTGTTCGCCGCCGGCCTCGGCGCCTCGCTCGCGGGCCGAATCGCGGATCCGGTGGCGCGTTTGACGAACGCCACACGGCGGATTGCCGCGGGCCAGCTCGACGTGCGGATTGCCGCCGACACGGCCGACGAGCTGCGGCGGCTCGTCGACGACTTCAACACGATGACGGCTCGGCTCGTCGCGCAGCGTGCCGAGCTGGCGCGCGCCAACCAGTTGAAAGCCTGGAACGAGATGGCCCGGCAGGTCGCGCACGAGATCAAGAACCCGCTGACGCCGATCCAGCTCGCGGCCGAGCATCTCCAGCGCGTGCACGGCGATCGCGGCCGGCCGCTCGGCGAGACGCTCGACCAGTGCATCCGGACGGTCCTCGGCCAAGTGCGCCTCTTGCGCCAGATCGCGTCGGAGTTCGCCAACTTCGCGAGCGAGCCGACGTCGAGGCCCGAAGCCGTCGACCTTGGCGCGCTCGTCAACGGCATCATCGAGCCGTACCGGCCGGGGCTGGCGGGGAACGTGGCGATCGACACGACGCTGACGGCTGGCGTGATCGTGCGCGCCGATCGCACGCTGCTCGTGCGCGCGCTGACGAACCTCGTGGAGAACGCGCTTCAGGCGATGCCCGACGGCGGCGCGCTGCGCGTGACGGTCGAGGCGTCGCGCGAGGTGGCGACGATCGTCATCGCCGACTCGGGCGTCGGCATGGACGAACAGACCATCGCCCATGCGTTCGAGCCGTACTTCTCGACCAAGACCGGCGGCAGCGGTCTGGGGCTGGCGAACGCGCAGCGCAGCATCGAGCGCGAGGGAGGCACGATCGCGCTGGCGAGCACGCCGGGCCAGGGGACGATCGTTACGGTGACGCTGCCGCGGATGGCGGCTCCTCACGATGGCTCCGCACCTTCGTCAGCACCATCTCGATGAACGCGGAGAAGAAGTAGCCGTAGGCGAGCACGAGCAGGCTGATGCGAGGCTCCGTCGCGATGAGCGCGATCAGCACGGCGAGCAAGAAGATGCCGGCGTAGCGCCGGCTCCATCCGAAATTGATCGTCTTGAAGCTGCGGAACTTGATCGTGCTCACCATGAGCGCGGCCGGTACCAGCACGACGGTCATGGCGGCAATCGACTGCGGCACGAGCGGATAGGACCAGATGTAGACGGTGGCGGCCGGGTACGGCCATGCGAACACGGTCGATGCGATCACGCCCGCGGCCGGCGGCGACGGCATGCCGACGAAGTAGCGCTTGTCCACTTGGCCAGACGACTGGATGTTGAATCGCGCGAGCCGCATGGCGGCCGCCGTGACGTACACGAAGCCCGCAGCCCAGCCGACACGACCGAGATCCGAGAGGCCCCACGCCATCGCCAGCACCGCCGGCGCGACGCCGAACGAGATGATGTCGGCCAACGAATCGAGCTCGAGCCCGAACGCGCTCGTCGTCCTCGTCATGCGCGCGACCCGGCCGTCGAGCATGTCGAGCACGACGGCGAAGCCGATGAACGGGGCCGCGGTGACGAGCTCGCCCCGCATCGAGAAGATGATGCTCGCGTAGCCGCAGAACATGTTGCCGACCGTGAAGATGCTCGGCAGCAGGTAGATCCCGCGGCGGAAGTGCGGGTCGCGGTCGCGGCGCTCAATCGCCTTCGCCATGAGGCTCCTCCGGAAGCCGGGCGATGGGGGTCTCGCCCCCTCGCACCCGATCGCCCGCGGCCACGAGCAGCTCGGCCGACGTGGGCAGAAACACATCCATCCTCGACCCGAACTTCATGAGCCCGATGCGGGCGCCGCTCTCGAGCACGTCACCCGCGGCGATGCGGCAGACGACGCGCCGCGCGAGCACGCCGACCACCTGGCGCACCACGACCCTCGTGCCATCGTGGTCCAGCCAGATCTCCGAGTGTTCGTTCCGAAAGGCGTCGGAGCGAAACGCTGCCTTGAACGACCCGGGCACGTACGAGACGCTGAGGACCCGGCCGGCGACCGGCGAGCGGTTGATGTGGACGTCGAAGACCGACAGGAAGATGGTCACCTGCGTCCACTCGCCGCCCGGCGCTTCACCGGGTCGCGCCGGTCCGGCGTGCATCACCTTGCCGTCTGCGGGCGCCAGGACGATCTGGCGATCGGCACGCACCAGCCGATCAGGATCCCGGAAGAAGAGCAGCACGGCGAGCGGCAGCATCGCGAGCCCGGCTGTGGCGGCCGACGACAGCCACCAGGCCGACACGACGGCGGGCACGGCCGCCATCGCCACGAACGGGACTGCCGCGCGATCAATTCTCACGGGAGGTGGACATGTACACGAAGCCGGCGTGCGGGGCGCAGGACGCCGTCCGCGCCCCGCACGCCGGGAGACTACTGTGGCGACGACGCGCCGTGGGCGTGATGCCGGACGATGTGCTCGATGCGATCCTTGAGGGCCAGCTTGCGCTTCTTCAACGCGACTTCTTCGACTTGCTGCTGTTCGGTGAGATACGGCACCGTGGCGAGTGCTCGCAAGTGCTCGTCGAGGCGGTGATGCTCCAGAACCAGTTGGCGGAATTCGTCGTGATTCTCGAGCAGCACAGCCCGAACCGTGTCATCGACTGAGAGCTGAGCTTCTGCCATGCTCGCCTCCTTCAGGTGTGAACGGAGCCTAGCACCCTTCACGGGCGGAGGGCAAAGCCGAACGCGGCCCGGCGTCCGTCACGGCGGCCCGCGCCGTTCGCCCCGATGCCCCTGGAGGGCCCTCTTCCAGAGGATGATCGCATCTTCCCGCGGATCCTGGTAGTAGTCACGCCTCACGCCTTCGACGACGAACCCGAGCCCTTCGTACAGCCGGCGTGCCGCTTCGTTGGAGGTGCGCACCTCGAGGGTCGCTGCCGAGGCTCCCGCGTCGGCGGCCTCTGCGAGCACGTGCGTCAAGAGCCGCCGCGCCAGACCACGCCGGCGGCGCGACGCGTCCACGGCCAGGCTGTTGATGTGCAGCTCATCGAAGACCATCCAGCAGGCGCAGTACGCGACGACCGTCCCGCCGGCATCCTCCATCACGTACAGCCTGGCCACGTCCGTGTGCTGGAGCTCCCAGCGGATCGAGTCCGCGCTCCACGGATTGGCGAACGTCTGCCGCTGAAGCGCTTCGACGGCCCCCAGGTCGTCGCGGCTTCCGAGCCGGCGGATCGTGTGGTCGCCAGCCGCACGGGCCTTCGGCGCGGACGCGTCCGGCGGCCTCAGGTAGATCGGGCGCAGCGCGTGCGGCGCCGCGGCCTGGCCCGCTCGGCGCGCGGCAAGACGCGCCGTCGTGTCGGCGAGCGGCAACGGCGCGGCGACGATCTGCGCCTGCGGCACGACGCGCGCGAACACGTCCGCGTAGCGAAGCCCGCCGTCGCCGACGATCGTGACGGCCCTGCTCCCGGCTTCGGCCGCAATGGCGGCCGCAAGGTCGGACGGCCGGCTCGCCGCCGGTTCCAGCAAGACATCACATCGATCGATCGTGACGTCCGCGTTCCCGACGCGCCACGCGGCGCTGAAGACCTCGCCGCGCTGGCCGTCGAGACAGGCCACCAGCACGGCCGGCCGGTCGTTGGGACCGACCAGGTTCGTTTCGGCCAGCGCCTCGAGCGTCGGCACGCCGATGGCCGGGCGGCCGGTCGCGAGCGCGAGGCCCTGCACGGTCGCGAGGCCGACGCGCAGGCCGGTGAACGAACCGGGGCCGCTCGCCACCGCGAAGAGATCGACGTCGCGAATGTCGCGCCCGTACGCGGCGAGCCACCCCAGGACGTCCGCCGGCAGGCGATGTCCGTGCGGCCGCGTGGCGTCGCCCCCCGTCGACACGCAGGTGCCATCGATCGCGAGCGCGACGCTGCCGGCACGCGTCGCGGTCTCGAGCGCGAGAATGACCATCGAGTGCAGATGTTATACTCGCGCGAATCCGGCGCCGACCGGGTGCCCTCCCGCTGCTCGACGTGACCATCTCTCCGGCTTCTCCGTCCGCGCACACGGCCACGCCGGCCATGCGGCAGTACCTCGACGTCAAGCGGCAGCATCGCGACGCGATCGTCCTGTTCCGCATGGGCGACTTCTACGAGATGTTCTACGAGGATGCGCTCACCGCGTCGCGCGCGCTCGAGTTGACGCTCACGTCGCGGGCGAAGGACAGCCAGGGCGGCGCGATCCCGATGTGCGGCATTCCGTTCCACGCGCTGGACGCCTACCTCGGCCGCCTGATCCGCAAGGGCTATCGCGTGGCGATCTGCGACCAGGTCGAGGACCCGCGGAAAGCCAAGGGCATCGTCCGCCGCGAGGTCACGCGCGTCGTCTCGCCGGGCACGTTCACCGAGGCCTCCTATCTCGAGGCGAGGGAACCGGCGTTTCTGGCCGCCGTGCACGCCCCACCGAACGGCACCTGGGGCCTGGCCTGCCTCGACGTGTCGACCGGTGCCTTCGAGGTCGGCGAGTTCACAGGGACCGACGCGCGCCTGGCGCTCGCCGCCGAGCTGGCGCTGCTGCGCCCCAGGGAACTGCTGATCGCCGACGAGACGGATGCCGCGATCGTGGCCGGCGATCCGGCGGCGTACCGCGTGACGCGCGTCGACGGCTGGACCTTCGATTCGGCGCGCGCGCATGACGCGCTGTGCGGGCAACTGCAGACGGCGTCGCTGGCCGGCTTCGGGCTGGAGCAGGCGCAGGCGGCCATCGCCGCCGCCGGCGCGCTCCTCGCCTACCTGCGCGAAACCCAGCGCAGCGATCTTTCTCACATCCGCAGCATCTCGCTTCGCGTGGCGAGCGATGCGCTCGTCATCGATCCCGTCACGCTGCGGCATCTGAACGTGCTCGAGGGCGCCGACGGCGGCCGCGCGGGGTCGCTGCTCGACGCGATCGACCGGACCGTGACGGCCATGGGCGGACGCCTGCTGCGGCAGTGGCTCGTGCGCCCGCTCGTGACGCTCGCGCGCGTGCAGGATCGGCTCGACGCCGTCGAGGACTTCGCGTTCCGCGTGACCGAGCGAGGCAAACTGCGCGAGGTGCTGCGGCCGATGCACGACCTCGAGCGCCTGGTGGGCCGCATCTCGTTGGGCACGGCGAGCCCCAAGGATCTCGCCGCCCTCGGCCAGTCCCTCGCGCTCGTGCCGCGCATCCGCGCTGCCGCGGATCTGGCCGCACCGCTCGTCCGCAGCCTGGTCGCCGAGCTGGACGAGCTCGCGGACGTCCGCGATGCGATCGAGCGCACGCTCGTGGCCGAGCCGCCGGCGCTCGCGCGCGACGGCGGTCTCATCCGCGACGGCGTCGACGCCGAGCTGGACGAGCTCAGGGCGATCAGCCGAGGCGGCAAAGCCTCGATCGCGGCCATGGAGGAGATCGAGAAAGCCCGCAGCGGCATCGCGTCGTTGAAGATCCGCTACAACCGCGTCTTCGGGTACTACATCGAGATCACCAAGGCCAACCTCGGCCTGGTCCCGCCCGACTACATCCGCAAGCAAACGATCGCGGGCGGTGAGCGGTTCATCACGCCGGCGCTCAAGGAATACGAAGACAAAGTGCTCGGAGCCGACGAGCGCATCGCCGCCCGCGAGCTCGAGCTCTTCGAGGCGCTGCGCCTCGGGACGGCGGCGGAGGCGCCCCGCATCCTCGACACGGCACGAGCCGTGGCCTCGCTCGACGTGCTGGCCGCGCTCGGTGAGACCGCGGCCGCCTCGAATTTCACGAAGCCGTTCCTGCACGACGGCGACGAGTTCTTCGCTACCGACGCTCGCCATCCGATCGTCGAGCGGCACGCGTCGGGCGCGTTCGTCCCGAACGACGTCCACCTCGACGGCACCAGCCGGCAGGTGGTGATCCTCACAGGGCCGAACATGGGCGGCAAGTCGACGTACTTGCGGCAGGTCGCGCTGCTCGCGCTCTTGGCCCAGGCTGGATCGTTCGTGCCGGCCCGCACCGCGAAGCTCGCGCTCGTCGACCGCATCTTCGCGAGAGTCGGCGCCTCCGACAACATCGCGCGCGGCCAGTCCACGTTCATGGTCGAGATGCAGGAAACGGCCGCGATCCTGCACGCCGCCTCCTCTCGGAGCCTCGTCATCCTCGACGAGATCGGCCGCGGCACGGCGACGTTCGACGGCCTCAGCCTGGCGTGGGCGGTCGCCGAGCACCTGGCGACCGACGCGCGCGCACGCCCGAAGACGATCTTCGCGACGCACTACCACGAGCTGACGGATCTGGCCGACGCTTTTCCTTCCGTGGTGAACTACCATGTCGCCGCGCGCGAATTCAAAGACGACATCGTGTTCCTGCACAAGATCGTCCCCGGCCGATCCGACCGAAGCTACGGCATCCAGGTCGCTCGCCTCGCCGGGCTGCCCGCCCGCGTCGTGGCGCGCGCATCGGAGATCCTGCGGTCGCTCGAGCAGGACGAGCTGGCGCGCGGCGGACGGCCGAGCCTGAGCGGCGCGCCGCCTGCCGCGCAGCGGCAGCTCTCGCTGTTCCAGCCGCCCGCAACGCATCCGGTGATCGAACGGCTCACGGGCGTGGACGTCGACCGGCTGACGCCGCTCGAGGCGCTCAATCTGCTCTCGGCGCTGAAACGCGAGGCCGAGGCGTGACGGGCCGGCGCTGGCTGACCCTCGGCCTGCTGGCCGCGGGCGCCGCCGCCTGCCAGCCCGCACCCGCCCCGCCGCGCGACACGATCGTCATCGCGCTGCAGACGTCGCCGACGAACCTCGATCCTGGCATCGGGCTGGACGAGTCGTCGCAGCGCGTGCACAGCCTGCTCTTCAGCTCGCTCTTGCGCATCGGCGACGACCTCCGGCCCGTCCTCGATCTGGCCACCCGCTTCGAGACGACGGATTCGCAGACCTACGTTGCCGAGATTCCTTCGGGCGTGCACTTCCACGACGGCCGCGAGATGACGTCGGCCGATGTGGCCTACACGTTCCGGCGGTTTCTCGACCCGGCGTTCGTGTCGGGCCGCAAGGGGGCGTTTCAGGACCTCGTCGCGGTCGATGCGCTCGATCGCTACAGCGTGGCGTTCAAACTGCGCGCGCCATCGGCGGCCTTTCCTGCCAACCTGACGAACATGGGCATCGTGCCGGCGGACAGTGACGCCGCGATCGGCCAATCGCCGCTGGGCAGCGGGCCCTACCGCTTCGTCGAGTTCGCCCCCGACGACCACGTCACGCTCGCCGCCTTCACCGGCTACTACCGTGGTGCGCCGAAGAACGCCGGCGTGACGTTCAAGGTCGTGCCCGACGAGACGATGCGCGGGCTCGAGCTGCGAAAAGGGGACGTGGATCTCGTCGTCAACGATCTCTCACCGGACTTGATCCACGGGCTGCGGGCAACGCCGGGCCTCTCGGTCATCAGCGGTCCCGGCACCGACTACGCCTACATCGGCCTCAACCTTCTCGACCCGGCGCTCCGGGATCGGCGCGTCCGGCAGGCGATCGCGTACGCGATCGACCGCGAGGCCATCGTCCGATACCTGCGCCGCGATCAGGCGCGGCCGGCAGCCGGCATCGTGCCGTCGATGTCCTGGGCCTCTGCGCCCGATGTGCGCTCGTTTCCGCACGACGTCGCCAAGGCCCGGACGCTGCTCGACGAGGCGGGATATCCCGATCCCGACGGCGACGGACCGGCCCCGCGCCTGACGCTGTCGCTCAAGACCTCGACGTCGGAGGTCTACCGCGTGCAAGCGGCCGCCCTGCAGCAGATGCTCGCCGCCGCCGGGATCGGGATCGAGATCCGATCGTACGAGTTCGCGACGCTCTTCTCGGACGTGATCAGGGGCAACGTCCAGCTCTACACGCTGATCTTCACCGGCGGATCGGTCGCCGATCCCGACATCCTGCGCCGTGTCTTCCATTCGTCGCAGACGCCGCCCGCCGGCTTCAACCGCGCGCACTACGCGAACGCCGACGTGGACCGTCTGCTCGACCTCGCATCGGCCGCCTTCGACGAGACGGAGCGGCGCCGCGCGTACGTCGACGCTCAGCGGCTGATCGCGATCGACGTGCCGATCGTCAGTCTCTGGACGCGCACGAACGTCGCCGTCGCCCGCGCCGACCTGTCGGGCATCCGGCTCACGCCCGTCGGCGATCTCGACTTCCTGCGCGACGTCTCGCGCACGCCGCGCGCCGCGCGCCGGACCGCGCGCGCCATCCCGCCACACGACAGCCATCCCGTCGTTCAGTAGAATAGCGACGGACATGGGCCGTCGACGCAAGTCCAGGTTTCTCCGCAAACCGGTGGAACCGTTCGTGCCGGAATCCGGTCTCTCGGCCGACGCCGTGCTCGATCGCATGGAACGCACCTCGTTCCAGGGGCGCAATCTCGGCACGGCCCGGCGCATCTGGGAACGGATGCTGGCGAGCGACGTCACGATCTTCCTCGGCATGGCGGGTGCGCTGTCGGCCGGCGGCATGCGCATGGTCATCGCGCACCTGATCGAGCGGCGCTACATCGACTGCCTCGTCTCGACCGGCGCGAACCTGTATCACGATCTGCACGAGACGCGCGGCCGCCGCCACTTCATCGGATCGCCGCAGCTCGACGACGCGGCGCTCGCGGCCGAGCGGATCGACAGGGTCTACGACACGCTCGCGAGCGAAGACGACTTCTCGAAGAACGACGAGTGGATCGCGGCGTTCGTGCTGAAGCTCGAGCGCCGGCCGTACACGAGCCGCGAGCTCCTGTTCAAGCTCGGCGAGTACCTCTGGAACGAGACCGGAAACGTCGGCATCCTCACCGCCGCGTATCAGGCGAGGATCCCGATCTTCTGCCCTGCGATCGCGGACTCGTCGATCGGCATGGGGCTTTCGCAGGCGAGACACCGCGACCCCTCCGCCGGGATGGCCGACGTCATCGGCGACATCGTCGAGTCCGCCAACATCGTCATTCGCAAGCCATCGACCGCGACGATCGTCCTCGGCGGCGGCACGCCCAAGAACTTCATCAATCAGGCCAGCGTGCAGGCGGAGTACTTCGACGAACGGGTCGGCGGGCACAAGTTCGCCGTCCAGATCGTGACGGACGTTCCCTACTTCGGCGGCGCGAGCGGGTCCAGCCTCGAGGAGGCCCAGAGCTGGGGCAAGCTGTCGATCGAGTCGGAGCGGGTGTCCGTGCAGGCGGACGTGACGCTGGCGCTCCCGCTGCTCGTCAGCGCCCTCGAGAGCACCTCTCACGAAGCCGTCCAGCGCCGGAAGAAACCCGACTTCGATCCCTCCGGGCGCGTGATGGTGATGAACGGCCAGCCGCTCGGGGAGAACCGCTTCCTGGAGCCCTGAGCGGGCTGCGCGGTCAGTTCAGCGCGGCAAGGCGCTGGCGTGCCTCGGGCACGTACGGCGATTCGTGGAACTCGTCCACGACACGCTTGTACGCCGCCTTCGCATCGGCGGGCTTGCCGGCTTTCATGTACGCGTCGGCCAACTGCATCAGGACGCCGTCCACCGGTAGCGCGCTATCGCGCTCGGCCGCAAGGTCGGTGTACAGCTTCACCGCGTCGTCCACCTTGCCTGCGGCGAGCTTCGCCTGCGCGAGCCCCATCCTCGCCATCGGCGCGTAGAGCGTCGAGTTGGTGGCGATGACTTTGTCGTACAGCGCTTCGGCTTCGGCCGGACGTCCGAGAAGCAGCAACTGGCCGGCGGCCTCGTAGTTCGCCGTGATGGCCGCGTCCGATGACGGGTAGGCCGCGGCGACTTCCTGGAGCGCTTTCAGCGCCGCTTCCGCGCGGTCCTTCGGCGTCGCGAAGGTGCCGGGTGCCTGGCGTGCGCCTGGAATGTTGGATGGCGGCGCGATGCCGGCGTTCGCGGTCGCCTGGGCGATGCCGAGCAGGGCACCGGCCTTGTCGGCCTGCGCGCCTCGCCACCAGAAGAAGCCGCCGACGCCAGCCACCAGCACGATCGCGATGACGACGGCGAATACGACATTGCGCTGGTATTCGCCTACCGTCTGGATCACCTGCTGGGCCGTGCGGGCCAGCTCGTTTTCCTTCAGTTGATGCCGTTCTTTAGCTTTCATGACCCGTCGTGTCCCGCTCCGGTGCGGTTCGCCAGCTTCCCGCGGAAACAATCGGAGAGTATGTCACAGCTCCCTACCGGCGAGGCGCTGGCGTCACATCGAGTCCGGCGGCACGATAGGCTTCGATCAGGGCGCCGATCTCCGGGCCGTGCCGTGGCGCGATGACCGTCGTCCGGGATATCGCCTCGACCCGCCGCCGGAAGGCTTCGAGCACGCGCCGGCTGCGGAACACGCCGCCGACGTACGCCACTCGTACCGGTTCGCTCACGTCGAACAGCCGCTGTCGGACGACGGCGACGAACCCCGCGAGGTGCTTCGCGGCGTCGTCGAGGATCTCCATGGCCACGGGATCGCCGGCCTCCGCCGCCTCGTCCACGAGCCGAGAGTAGCCGGCGATGCGATCGCGCGGGAACTCGGGCGCATAGAACCGCCGCCGCATCTCGTGGATGTCGTCGACGCCCGTGGCAGCCCGAAAGCGCTCGTGCAGCACGGTGAACGGGCCCCAGCCCTCCTCGTAGCGTGTCGCCGCGCGGAGTGCCTGGCGCGTGATGTCGAATGCAGCGCCCTCGTCGCCAAACACGTATCCCCAGCCGCCGGCCCGCGCCGTCCGATCGCCGTTCCGGCCGAAACACATCGAGCCCGTTCCCGCGATCATCACCACGCCCGAACCGCCCTCGAGCGCGCCCGACAGCGCGATCGTCGCATCGTCGACGATCCGGAGCGTGCTTGCGGCGACGATGTGACGGACGAGCGGCTCTTTCGCGATCGCGCCTCCGGTGAATCCCAGGCACGCGGCGTCGAACGTCACGTTCGCGCGCCGAAGACCGGCCTGATCGCACGCCAGATCCACGGCGGCCGTCACCGCTTCGACGAACCGGTCGCGCCGATCGACCTCGCCGACGTAATTCGAGGGACCAGCATGCCCATAGCCGAGCACGTGGCCAGCCTCGTCGCCGATCACCGCCGTCGTGTGCGTCTGGCCGCCATCCACGCCGAGGTAGCATCGGGCACCACTCATGGCCGGCTCGCTCGTGTCTGGCACTTCGCGATCGCAGCATTGCGTCGGCGCGGACCCGAGAGGGCGGCGCGACGTGCAAGCGCAGGGGAGAGAAGCACGCGTCAGAGTCTACGCGAGAGCTCCAACTCGCCGGTAGAATGGGCTCACGATGGACCTTCGCTCGCCGCACAGGATCTCCCCGGCAGAGTGCGATTCGCTGCGCGCGGCCGCGAACGAGCGCCAAGCGGCCGTGGCCATGCTGAAGCGCCGCGTCACGGACGAAGGGCTCGCGCGCCAGCTCGACATCGCAGCCAGGCTCTTCGATGACGTCAGCACGCTCTTCCTCGCCAAGGTCGAGCCCGCGCACCCGCGGGCGAGCGATGAGCAATGGTTGCGCGGCGCGGACGCGCATTTCCGGGCCGCGTGCGTGTTTCTCGACGGACTGCGAGCGGAAATCGAGTCGTCGCCGACGAGGTGACGAACGCGAACTAACCGGGCCAGCCAGCCGGCCGCGCCACTCCCGTTGGCGCGCCAGAGCCGCTCCGACAGAACTTCGGTCGAGCGACGTCGCCGTCAGAGGCAGCCGATACTGCACTCCTGCACGGCCGCGATGGCTTCCCCTTTGTCTCCAAAGTGATATAACAGTCCAGCAACGCGGCGAGCCCGTGCTCGCCGTCGCGCTCGAGAGCCCGGGTCGAACCAGCTTGGAGGCTGTCTCCCGACCGGGACGTCGCCGTTGATGGGTTTCATCCGTTCTCTCTTCGTTCGTCCTCGTCCGAAGCGTGACGCGCCCGCGATCCGCGCCGTTCCGCTTCCCGCCATCACGAAGCCGGGAAGCACGCTGATGCCGGTCCGGAGCGAGCGGGACATGCAGGACCGGCTGCGCGCCCTGCGCCAGACGAGCGCTCACGACTGGATGTTCGTGCTCGCCACTGGAGACATCGCCGAACGAGCTGGTGGCGCCGTTGTGCCGGTGACCGATCTCGAACGGCACCTGCTCGGCTACGTTCCGGTGTCGGCCATCGCCGGCGCCGCTCGCGCGCTCGTGCAGGCCAGGGCGGTCCTCTGCCCCGCCAGGTTCGAGACGACGGCCGAGTCCGGCGAGCTGAGCCTCGCACTCGACGGCGAGTTCCTGATGCGCCGGCTCGACGATCGCCTCGCGGCGATCGATCCCGCGACATCGCAATAGCTGTTGTCGTTGATAGAAGAAACGACGCGCCACCGGCAAGAGGCTCGCCGGCGATAGCAGGTTGGTGCGCCCGGACCGATTTGAACGGCCGCCCCATCGCCGGGAGGCCGTTCGACGGACCTCAACCAGCCGCGGGCGCAGCACGACCTCGCAAGAGGATCGCCGCTACGAGGCCGGCCACGGCGTGCCTCGACGTCCTACGCGACGTCTTTCTGGACTTGCGCGGCGAGCACCTCGTCGATCAGCGTTTGGAACGCCGACGCCTCGGCGGCGCGGCGGCGCACCTCCTTGCGGAACGACTCGAGGACATTCGGATTCAGCGAATGGCAATGAGCTCACGCGGCTCTTTCCCAATCGTCGGACCGCCCACACGGCGCATCGGCGGTAACTGCTACGGCTCCGTGTGAGGCTCGGGCGCTTCGCCGAGCGTGCTTGGCGCGCTAGCCCCCTCTTGACGCTGTGCCGCGGTGGCCAAGCAGGCCGTCATCTGCGGCTGCCAGAGACGCCACCACTACACCCCTCGGCCGGCGCGACGTTCGCTCGCGTGGGCTCGGCGAGAGGAGCATTTCCAGGGAGGCTTGGAGACGCGCTCACCAAGGATTGACGCAGGGTGTCCTATCTCGGCAGCGTCTTCCGGCTTGGCGGCCCTGATCACGCACCGTACGTCTATTCCATCGCCATCGTCGCGGTTGTCGTCTTCGTGGAGTCGTTCATCCCTGCCTGGCGCGCAACGCTGATGTCGCCGCTAGTCGCGATTCGCAATCGACTGTGAAGGTGCGTGTTGTGAGTGACGTCTCCGCGGAGAGACGTGAAACAGCGTAAGAGGGACTGCCCCACGACCGGAGTTTCAATCAGATCCTCGAACTGATTTTCGAGGATGGGCAGGCCAATGTTCATGAATGAACGACAGGAGCGCCCACCAGGTGCGCCCACCGCGAAAGGGCAATAGCGCGCCTGAAAGCGTCTACGGCGCCTTCAATACCCGAATCGGATCCACATGGATCGCCCTGCGGATGGGCGCCACGGCAGCAGCGCCGCAGACGGCAACCACGAAGACGGCAACCGCCGCGAACGTGAGCGGATCGCGCGGGGGCACGCCGTAGAGCAGCCGAGTCATGGAGCTCACGAGGAGCGCGGCAAGGATCAATCCGCCGGCGAGACCAGCCGCGGCGACCAGCACCTCCTGCCGCATCACGAGGGCGACGATCTGGATCGGCCGTGCGCCAAGCGCCGCACGTACGCCGATCTCGCGCGTCCGGCAGCCCACGCTGTACGAGAGGACGCCGAACAGACCGCTGGCGGCGAGCAGCAGCGTGAACCCGGCGAAGACCCCGAGCACGACGGCGTACAGCCGCGGCTGCGCGAGACCCGTGAGCAGCCGATCCTCCATCGTGACGATCGAATCGATGGCGACCGAGTGATCGATGCTCATCACCGTCTCGCGTACCAACGCCGTCAGCGTCACCGGATCGCCTTTGGCGCGAACAATAACGACCGGCGCCGGCATGCGCATACCCTCCTCGAGCTGTCGATAGCTGACGAACACCTCGGGCGACGCGCCACCGACGCCTGCCTGCGCTTGGACATCGTCCACGACGCCGACGACTTCGGGTGAACCAAGCCCGGTGCCGTGCAGCATCGGCAGTCGGACGCCCACGCCATCGCCCGGAAGATAGGCCACCGCGAACGCTCGATTGACGACGACCACGGGCACCGATGTCGCAGCGTCGGCGTCACTGAGCGCACGACCGTGAAGGACACGCATTCCGATCGCCTCGAAGTACGAGGGGCTGACCCTACGAAGATTCGCCGATACCGACCGTCGCTGGCGGCCAGGAACTGCCGGATCAATGGTGACGGCGAAGGGCTGGTCATAGGGAACGAGCGGAATCGCGCTCCCGGCCGCTGCTGAGACGACACCGGGCGCGGCCGACAGCCGCTCGATGATGGCGTCCAGCACGGCGGCGCGGCGACGACCGTCGAAACGGGCAGTCGGCATCGGCAGCACGGCCGTGAGAACACCAGCCCGCTCATAGCCGCGGTCGACCCGCAGCAGGCCGACGAAACTCCTTGCGAGCAGCGTCGCACCGATCAGAAGAACGACCGCGATGGCGACTTGGGCCGCGATGATGGTTCGGCGAAGACGGCCGACCCGCGACGCTGAGGACCCGCCTGCTGGCGCAAGGCCGTCGTCGGCGAGCGTCGCAACAAGATTCAGCCGGCGTGTGATCGACGCGGGCGCCACGGCGAAGACGAGGCTTCCGAACAGTGCCACGACGACGGCCGCCACAATCACACGCGTATCAGCCGCAATATCGCCCGTGCGCGGGAAGCTGGCGGGCAACAACTGCCGGAATGCTCCGAAGGCCCCGTACGTCAGCAGAGCGCCCAAGGTACCGCCGGCGAGTCCGAGCACGAGGCATTCCACGACGGCCTGCCGTGCGAGTCTGCCGGCGCCCGCACCAATGGCGGCACGAATCGCGAGCTCGCGGCGCCTGGAGACCGCGCGCGCGAGCTGCATGCCCGCGATATTGGCCACCGCCGTGACAACGAGAAGGCAGACCGCACCGACGAGCAGCGCGAGTGCCGGCCGCACAGCCGACGTCTGAGCCTCGAGGTAGGGTGTGGCGGTCAAGCGCGGTCTTCCCCGCGTGCCGAACACCGCATCGCCGACTCTTCCAAGGTCAGGTGCCGCCAGACCGCGCGCCGTAGCCTCGGCCGACGCCTGCGACGCCGTAGCGCCTGGCGCGAGTCGCGCGATGCCACGGAACAAATACACGGATCGCCGGTAGGGATCGGCTGGGTCGAGCACCGGACTCACCCGCCACGGCAACCAGGCCTCGACATCGTCCGTTGGGAACGCGAAGTGCTCTGGCATGATGCCGACAACGCGATATGACTCGCCGTCCAGCATCAGCGGCCGGCCCAGCGCACTCGCGCGTCCACCGAGCCGACGGTGCCAGAGTGCGAAGGACACGACAGCCACGCGATCGCCCGAAGA
Organism: Acidobacteriota bacterium; assembly: GCA_020853395.1. NCBI lineage: Bacteria > Pseudomonadati > Acidobacteriota > Acidobacteriota bacterium. The sequence continues at coordinate 88,347 of JADYYY010000003.1, read as the reverse complement.
CATCTCGTCCATCTCGGTGAACACGCGGCCGTGCAGCGGTCGAGTCCTCAACACGTCGAACAGACTCGCCGTCGTCGAGACGATACGAAGACGCTCCGCCTCGTCCGCCGCCTCGAAGGTCATGGTGCGCGTCGAGAAGCCGGCGAACGCCACGATGGTCTGTGGCGCCTCACGCCACGCGAGGTACGTCGCATTCGTCATCGTGTTCGGCGTGTGTCGTGAGGCGCCCTCGCGCGCTTCCTCGACAGCAACGAGGCGATCCGCATCCGGCCAGGGAAGCGGGCGCAAGACGACGCTGTACGCGAACGAGCTCGTGGTTGCCAATGCGGCAACCGCCACGGCGATCAGACCGACCGGCAGCAGCGCAACACCGGGCTGCCGGCATGCCTGGCGGACAGCGTAGCGAACGTCCTGCACGAGCTGCTCGACGACGGGCCGCCTCCGGCGGGCCCGGATGTCTTCGCGGACGGCGACCACGCTGCCGAAGCTCGCCCGCGCGCGGCGCCGTGCCTCGGAGGCGGCCAGCCCGGCTCGCATGCCCTCGGCGGCCTCTTGGTCCAGATGAAACGCAATGTCCCGCTGCAGTTGCTCGTCGAGCGCACGGCGGTGGAACAGTCCAGCAAGAGCGGCGCGAGAGCGATGGAGCCAACGCATCCGTGCCTTCTCGATCAGACGGTACGAATGACGACGTTGATGGCCGCAGACAGACGATTCCACGCGGCGATTTCCCGTCTGAGATGGGCGCGGCCGGCGCGGGTCAGTGCGTAGAACTTCACGTCGCGGCCGTTCTCCGCTTGACCGACCCTGCCGGTGACGTAGCCCTGGCGCTCGAGACGGTACAGCGCCGGATAGAGCGAGCCCTGTGGCACCTGCAGCACGTAGTCGGAGATCTGCTGGATACGTTTCGCAATGGCCCAGCCGTGCCGCGGGCCCAACTCGAGCGTGCGGAGAATGAGGAAGTCCAGCGTGCCCTGCACGAGATCGGTTGGTTTACCCATGTGTCTACTTTGATTATCTACAATAGCAAGCATATTGTAGATTGTCAATGTAGTCGGGTCAGGCCGGATCGTGTCTACCGCGAGCTCCGATACGCCCGCTCGGGCGAATGGCGTAGGTCTTCGGCTATCACGTCATCAGACTGGGGCGGTGCCGGGCAACCGCCCCAGGCGCCAAAGGACGACTTCCCTCCTTCCATCTAGACCGTTCGGAGCGAGCGCGCCCGCCGGTGTGCCCAGCTTCTGTGCCCACCAGATGCGACTGAATGAATCTCCTCACTCGGGCCGAACCTGGGAATCGGTCGCCCCGCGCGGGTCAGGACGAACCTGCTGGCGCGGCAGCATGGCTCTGCACGACCTGAATCATTTCGCACGGAACGGTGTCCAAGAGTCAGATTCCTGAATCCCAGTCCGCTCGTCAGCACCAGAAAGCGGCTTGATCACAGAACAACAACGGTCACGGAGCCATCATTGGCAGTCGAACTGACAGTGCGAACGCGCTCGACACAGATCTCGTCACGGGTATCCCTCTGCCTTCTCCTCCTCGGTGCTGCGTGCACACGTTACGCCGTCCCGGTCGATCCGGTCGCCGGGATTCTCGAAGCGTTTCACTCGCATCAAATCGTCGCGTTGGGTGAAGGAGGCCACGGGAGCCTTCAAGCACACGCGTTTCGTCTCGCGCTCATCCATGATGCGCGGTTCCCTTCGATCGTCAACGATGTCGTCGTCGAGTTCGGCAACTCGCGCTACCAGAAGATGATGGACACCTTCGTTCAGGGTGGTGATGTGCCACACGCCGAGCTGCGGAGGGCCTGGGAGGACACGACCATGCCCAACACGATCTGGAACGTTCCGATCTACGAGGAGTTCTTCCGCGCGGTCCGTGACGTGAATGCGAGGCTTCCTCCAGAACGACAACTGCGAGTCCTGCTCGGCGATCCGCCGATCGACTGGCAGACCATCCGGACCCACGGCGAGGCCGTCGAGTGGATCGGCCAACGGCACCATGTCATCGATGTCATCGAGCAGGAAGTGCTGCCCAGGAATCGCCGCGCCCTCATGATCTACGGGGATGGTCATCTTTCTCGAAGCGCCAAGTGGGCGGGCGCGTCATCCGCCACCCCGACCCTCGTGAATCGACTCGAGCAACAGGGGGTGCACACGTTTTCCATCTGGACGAATGTGACCGCGCAGATGGAACTCATGCAGCGCGACATTGCGTCGTGGCCAGTCCCTAGCCTGACACTTCTTCGCGACACGAGGCTTGGACGACTGAACTTCAAGTACTTCGCCGGCCTCGAGACCGAACCGCCGACGACGATGGAGGAACAGTACGACGCGGTACTTTATCTCGGCCCGGTCTCGTCGATCACCTGGTCGGAGTTGACGGCCTCCCTCTGCAGCGATGCGGGCTACACGACGATGCGTCTCGCGCGCATGGCCCTCGCGACTCCCGGGGGCGCGGCTGGAGGGGACACCGACGAGTTCAAGAAACGATGTGCACGGTTTTCAGGTCGGTGATCACCGATATTCTGCCCGCCATCTCGTTCACGCCGGTGCGGATCCGATTGCGTCCTTTCGCAAGCATCCCGGCCGCTTCGGAAGGTCGGGGCGCTGCGCCCGCGTTGCCGCGTCTTGTTGAAATCGGCCGAACCGCACCGTGAGCGCAACCGACGGCGGTCACCGCAGCCCAGTGACGGTCCTTGTGTTCGGCACGTCAGAGACATCGCCGAGTGAAGCAGCCTCCATCCCCTTCTCGAGCTGATTGCAGGAGAGTGATCGGACCAACGTTCATGCGGGTCAACGTGAGGTGCGCCCACCACCTGCGCCCCCAGGGCCACGGATAGACACTCATCACGGGTTCGACGCCGCCGAATGACGAGCGTAGGCTGACTGGACGACGCGAACGACCCCGAGCGCGGCGGAGCGGCGCAAGAGCTCCACTTCCCGACAACTTTCCGTCACGCTTGACAGCGTTATGTCGAAGCTCTAGGCTTATCTGTCGAAGGTTGATGCTACAACCATGCCGCCATCCCGGTTTCCGATTCCACAGGGCACCCTCGACATGCTGATTCTGCAGATCCTGTCGCTCGACGCCGCCCATGGGTACGCCATCGCGCAGCGACTTCAGCAGGTCTCTCGAGGCACCGTCCAGGTCAACCAAGGATCGCTCTATCCGGCGCTCCACCGGCTCGAGCAGCGAGGCTGGCTCGAAGCCGAGTGGCGACCTTCAGAGACGGGTCGCGAGGCCAAGTTCTACACGTTGACCAAGACGGGACGTCGCCAGCTCGCGGTGGAACGAGCCAGCTGGAGCCGACTCAACCACGCGGTTGAGCTGATCTTCAACGAAGGACGGTAGCTATGAGCCGGCCTCCATTTCGCCCGAGCCGCGAAGGCCAAGAACGCGATCTGCATCGCGAGCTCGCGTTCCACGTTGAGTGTCGAACTGCGGAGTTCGTCGACCGCGGACTGGACCCAAGCGAGGCGAGGCGTCGCGCCGTCGTCGAACTTGGAGGACTCACGCAAGTACAGGAAGGCGTTCGGGACTCGTGGACGTGGGCTCGACTGGACACGCTCGCGCGTGACCTGCGCCACGCGGCCAGGAACCTTCGCAGGAGCTGGGGCTTCGCGCTCGGCGCGGGCGCTATCCTGGCGATGGGCATCGGGACGAACACGGCGATCTTCTCCGTCGTGCATACGGTACTCCTCACGCCGCTCGCCTATCCCGGAGCTGAACGCATTGTCGCAGCGGAAACGCTCTGGACGAACACAGGACGGACCAATCCCAATGTCTCGGGCCCGGATTTTCTGGACTGGCAATCCGAAACTGGCGTCTTCGATCGCCTGGCACACTTCAACGGCGACGACCAGATGGCCACGACGGTCAACGGCCGCGGGGGATTCGGCAGCCTCCTTCGCGTGTCAGGCGATTTCTTCGAGGTGTTCGGACGCCCGGCGGCGGCAGGACGATTGCTGAATCGTGATGACAATGTGTCGGGTCAAGGCGACGCAGCGACACCGCCGGTGGTCGTTGGCTACGAGTGGGCCGTCGCGAACTTCGGGTCGGCCAACGGGGCGCTGGACAAGACGTTCCTGCTCTATCGATCGCCGGCGCAGATCGTTGGCGTCGCGGCGCCGGGGTTTCACTATCCCGACGAGACCAATATCTGGATTCCGGCCGGACCGACCGATCGCGCGAATCGCAACGCGGCAAACTATCGCGCCGTCGGCCGCCTCAAAGAAGGCCTAAGCCTCGCATCCAGTCAAGCCGCGATGCGGGGGGTTGGCGACCGGTTAGCAGCGCAGCATCCCGGTAACCGTTTCAAGAATGTCTCACTGACTGCGTTGCAGGAGCAGTTGACCGGTCACGTGCGCGGCACGCTGTGGATGCTCATGGGGGCGGTCGCGCTCACGCTCGTCATCGGCTGCGCGAACATTGCGAGTCTGCTTCTGGTCCGGTCGGCGGCTCGCGCGCAGGAATTCGCACTGCGTGCGGCGCTCGGGGCGGCCCGCGGGCACCTGGTGCGGCAAATCGTCATTGAGAGCAGCGTGCTCACCCTCGTTTCCGGCAGTGCGGGTCTGTTGCTGGCGCATGGACTGGTCCAGGGCTTCGTGGCGTGGGCGCCGATCGCCCTGCCCCGTGTAGACGAGTTGCGGATTGACGGTGTCGTGCTGCTCTTCGCGTGTGGCCTCTCGATCGCCTCGGTCCTGCTGTTCAGCTTGATCCCCGCGGCCCGCGCGTCGAGCCTCAATCTCACCGAGGCTCTGAAACAGGGCGGCACGAAAGGCGCCGTTGGCGGCCGAAGCCACCGGCTTCGGTCGGCACTCGTCGTCGCGGAAATCGCCGTGTCCATCATGCTGCTTGCCGGCGCGGGATTGCTCCTCCGATCGTTTCAGAAGCTGAACGAACAGGATCTGGGGTTCACGACCGATCGAGTTGTCGCTGCATACACGCAGTATGCACTGGGCGACGACCGCACAGTGGCTGTGCGAGCGGCGTTCTTTCGCGACGTTCTGGCGCGTGTTCGCGCGTTACCTAGGATCAAGGCGGCAGCTGGCGTAACCAGACTGCCGCTTGCCCAGGAACGTGGCGTATCGAACGACTTCTTCATTGACGGACAGGCCGTCCCGCAGCCGGGAGAGCGGCTTCAGGCGTTCTCGTCATCGATCACGCCAGACTTCTTCAAGACCTTGAACGTCCCGTTTCGTGCCGGACGGGATTTCACCGAGGCCGATACACCGAGCGCCCAGCGCGTCATCATCGTCAACGAATCGCTCGCGCGGGCGGCGTTCCCCGGGCAGCCAGCAGTCGGCCGCCGTATCAGTCGAAATAGCAGCGGTCCATGGCTCGAGATCGTCGGCGTGGTCGGTGACTCGAGATGGCGAGACCCGAGCGTGCCGGCACGACCGGAGTTCTATCAAGCGTCAGCGCAAGGTGCGGGCGGTTCGCTGACAGTCATCGCACGAACATCAGACGACGAGACCGCGATCGCGAGCGCGGTCCGGAGAATCGTGCAGGAGACCGACCCGACCGTGCCGGTTCGCGTGCAGACGGTCGCGGAGATGTTCGGACTTGCGCTGAGCTATCCGCGGTTTCGTACCCAACTCATCGGCGTCTTCGCGGCAATCGGCGTCGTGCTTTCAGCCGTCGGGATTTTCAGTATGCTCGCCCATCTTGTCAGCCAGCGTACACGAGAGCTCGCCGTGCGCAGAGCGATCGGAGCTGCCCCAAGCCACGTCGTGCGCCTCGTGCTCGGCCAAGGCGTTCGGCTCGTCGTGGCCGGTGTTGTTCTGGGCATTGCCGGTGCGCTTCTCGGCGGCCGGTTGCTCACGGGCGTCCTGTATGAGACGTCCCCGTGGGATGTGCCGACCTACATCGGCGTTCTTGGCGTGCTCGGGCTCACGGCCGTGCTCGCGATGCTGCTCCCGGTCCTGCGGGCGGCGAGAATCGATCCGCTCATCGCGCTGAGGTCCGAATAGGCTCTCGGCTACTCCATCCGCTCTTCGATCTTCTTTTTGAGGATGATCGGACCAATGTTCATGTGGGTGAAGGCGCAGTGCGCCCACCAGACGGCCGACTGACCGCGCGATATCCGGCGTTGGTCATCCCCGGCCGGTGTCACCGGACCGGATCACGCCAACAAGACCACTACCCGAACCCTCGCGGATCAGCTGGGAGATCGAAGCTTCGCGAACGACACCAAACGACCTACGTTCGCGAATTGCCCCATCCGGGCCCATACCGTCGATGTCTGTACGTCGTCAAACAGCGAGTAGAAGACCGGCACCGCGAGAAGCGTCAGGACCAGACAGAGCGACTGGCCACCGACAACCAGCACACCGATCGAGCGGTTGGTGCCGGAGCCGGGACCACTCGACAGCACGAGCGGAAGCATGCCTGCGACAAGCGCCACCGTCGTCATCAGGATTGGCCGTAGACGATCGCGATTCGCCTGCAGGATGGCCTCGTGTCGCGCCATGCCACCGTTGCGCAGGTTGTTCATGTGGTCGATCTGAAGGATCGCGTTCTTCTTGACGATTCCGAACAACAGCAACAGCCCCAAGCCGGAGTAGATCGTGATGCTCTGGCCGCCGATGAGCAGTGACAGCAAGCCGAACGGCACCGCGAGGGGCAGCGTCAGAAGGATCGTGATGGGATGCAGGAACGACTCGAACTGCGCAGCCAGCACGATGTACATGAAGATGAACGAGAGCGAGATCGCGATCAGGAAGTAGCCCGCCGTACGCGCCAGTTCTCGGGAACCACCAGCTGCGCCGGCCACATATCCCGCCGGCATCTGAAGGTCGGCGGCCGCGCGATCGAGGGCCGCCGTGGCCACCGATTGTGACCCGCCCGGCGCGAGGTTCGCCGACAGCGTGACCTGGCGCTCCCGATTGATCCGCTGGATGGAAGACGGGGCATCCGACGGACGTATCCGCACCACGTCACCTAATGCGACGGGAGTGCGACCGGCAGCCGATACGCTCAAGCGTTGGAGCCCTTCCGGCCCGGTTCGGAATCGTTCTTCGGCGCGAAGCGTGACCTTGAACTGGTAACTCTGGTCGTCAAACGTCGACACCCGTTGGCCGCCGACGAGCGTATTCACGGTCTGAGCGATGTCCTGGACGCGGATACCGAGATCGGACGCACGTTGGCGGTCGATCTCGACACGAAGCTCGGGTCGTCCGGCCCGCAACGACGAATCCGGCTCGACGAGCCCAGGGATAGTCTTTATCTTTTCCATCAACGTCGCCGCATACGCCGTCAGCCGCTTCAAGTCGGGTCCGCGAATCGCGTACTGGATGCCTCCGCCTCCGCCTGGCCCACCAGTGCCACCGACGCTTGTGTACAGGTCTGACGGATAACGTCGTAGCAGCTCTCTCACGCGCACCATCACGTCTTCCTGCGAGACGTCGCGAGCATCCAGGGGAACGAGCCTGACGTTGATCGACCCCGCGTTGACGCCGCCAACGCCGCCACCTCCTCCGAGCCCCCCTCCACCGCCGCTGGCACCACCCGTGACCAGGGTGTCCGTGATCTCCGGCTGCGCGCGCAGGTCATTCGCGATCCGTTGCACGACTGTCAATGTTGCCGCCAGCCCGGTTCCCTCTGGCGTCCTTACGTTCACCTGAAATTCCGATCGGTCGTCGGTCGGCGTGAAATTTGCGCCCATCACCCTCGCGATCGGAACGGTGCTGACGATGACCAGCACGCAGATAGTCACAACGGACCACCGATGCGCCATGGACCAGCGCAGGAGGACCATGTACGTCCGGTCGATGGGACGGAAGAATACAGTCTCCTTCGAGCTTGCGTGACTGGCACGCTCACGTGTTTTGATGAATCGCGAGGCCAGCATCGGCGTGAGGGTGAACGAGACGAACAGCGACACGCCGATGGCAAAGGCCGCGGTGAGTCCGAAGGAGGACATGAAGCGGCCCACGATTCCGCCCATGAATCCGACCGGGACGAAGACCGCCATGAGCGACAGCGTTGTGGCCATGACGGCCAGGCCGATCTCTCGGGTGCCCTCGATCGCCGCTTCGAACGGACGCATCCCCTTTTCCTCGATGTGGCGGAAGATATTCTCGAGGACGATGATCGCGTCATCGATGACCACGCCAACCATCAGGGTCAGCGCCAGCATCGTCAACTGATTGAGCGTGTAGCCGAGCGCGCGCATCAACGCGAACGTCGAGACGATCGAGATCGGAATCGCCAGTGCGGCGATCACCGTCGTGCGGGTGTTGGCCAGGAACAGAAAGATCACGCCGGCCGCCAGGAGACCGCCAAGCAGCAGATGTTCTTCGAGCGACCGGACTGCGGCCTCGATGAAGATCGACTGGTCGCTGAGCACATACGTCCGGATGTCCGACGGCAGCGTCGCGGATAGTTCAGCGAGCCGTGTTTTCACGTCGCCGGCAATGGCGACCGTATTCTGACCCGATTGCTTTGACACCACGAGCGTGACCGCCGCTTCCCCATTCAGGAACGACGCACTGCGAAGCTCTTCCTGCCCATCGACGACGGTTGCGACATCCGCGATCCGCTCCACATACTGGCCACGCGTGGCTACTGCGACGCCCTCGAAGTCCTTCGGATTCGTGATCCTCCCAAGGGTGCGAACCGTCAGTTCCTCGCTGCCTTGCTGGACCCGTCCCCCGGGCAACTCGATGTTCTGCTGCCGCAACGCTGTCGCAATGTCGCTGACCGTGAGGTTATGTGCGCGCAGGCTATCGGGGTCGACGCGAATCTGTATCTCACGGTCCGCGCCCCCGACAATTCGCACTTCGCCAACGCCGCTGACGCTCTCGAGCGCCTGCTTGATCCGTTCGTCCGCCAGCCGCGTCAAGTCGCGCAGCGGACGACGACTGGCCACCACGATCTGAAGAATGGGCTGTGCGCCAGGATCGAACTTCTGCACGACAGGCTGCAGGGCCGTGTCGGGCAGATCTCGAATGACGAGGTTGACTTTGTCGCGAACCTCCTGGGCGGCTACGTCGCTGTCCTTGTCGAGCAGGAATGCCACCGTGACTTGCGACGACCCTTCGACGGACGTCGACCGCAACTCGTCGATGCCGCTGATCGTGTTGACGGCCGCCTCGATGGGCTTCGTGATTTCGGTCTCGATCTGCTCAGGTGACGCGCCGGGATTCTGCACCGTGATGGACACGGTCGGCACATCGATATTCGGTAGGAGGTCTACCCCAAGGCCGAAGAACGAGTACAGCCCGACGACCGTCAAGGAGACCACCAACATGGTGGCGAACACCGGCCGGCGGACACACAGTTCAGCGAGAGCGTGCATACGACATCTACCTCCCGTCGTTCCGGTTGCCCGTTTGCGGTCCTTCGGACACGGTCGCCACCCGAGCTCCGTCATACAGTTGGTCCAGCTTGCCAACCGCGACGACGGTTCCTGGGCGGAGACCCGAGTCGATTCGCACCTTGTCGCCAACGCGGTCGCCTGCCTGCACGACAAGCAGGCGCGCCGAGCCGGACTCAACGGCGAACACGCCGTACGACGTCCCGTCAACGATGGTGTGCAGCGCGTTCGTCGGGACGAAGACCGCCTTTTCTAACAGTGGAAGACGAACATGGGCCGTGGCGAACATCCCGGGGGTCAACCGGCCGTCCTGGTTGGCGAAGCGCGCTTCCGCAGTCATCGCGCGTGATGCCGGATCGATGGCCCGGTTGAGCGCAGAGACAAAACCATCAAAGACCGTTTGTGAATAGGCGCTGACTTCCGCGCGCACGGGCATGCCAATCCGAAGTGTCATCGCCTGAGCCTCGGGCACCCGCAGCTCAAGCTTGAGCGGCTGAATACGGATCACGGTCGCGACTCTCGAACTCGGCGCGACGTATTCGCCGACGGAGACCGACCGCGCGCTCACGTAGCCGGACAACGACGTCCGAACCGTCGTATCGTCGACCGCCTTCTCCGCGATGGCGACCTGCGCGCGAGCGGCTGTCACGGCCGCGTCCGCCACGACAGCTTGCGTGGCCAGGGTGTCGGCCTCACTCCGCGCGACGAGTCCCTTGGCTTGAAGGGCGGTCCGCCGCGTCGCATCCTCGCGTGTCCGCGCGGCAGAGGCTTCCGCCTGCTTGAGAGACGCTCGGGCCTGATCCAGGCGCAGACTGGCATCCCGGCTGTCGAGCCGAAAGAGGATCTGGCCGGCCTGCACTGCATCTCCGACGTTGACCAACGTCTCTGCAATCTGGCCGGCCACCTGCGGGGTCACCTGGAAGGTCTCATCGGCCACGAACCCGCCCGTCGCCTGAACCACGGTCGGGATCTCCTGCTCCGTTGCGACCGCCGTGGCCACGGACACGAGCCGCGATTCGTCGGCGGTGGCCGTTGCCGCCTGCGCATTCTCTGCTGCGCCACGGCACGCAGAGAGCGCCAGCACGGTGCCGAGGCACGCGGCAACATGTGCGAAGGACCGCAGCCAGCGTTGCGGTGACACGTCAGCGGAGATCACAGTGGAGGCGTCGAATCTCATACAGTCTTTTCTCGAGAAGATGCGCATACCCTCGCCCGCGGTCACGTCGGGTTCGCCGACGTCACGGCGGACTCTTGAGGGCTCGTTGCTACTTCAGCGGTCCGTAGTCGGTCGCGATCATGAACTCCTGCGTGACCTGCACCGAGACCTGAAACTCCGCGCGGGACGTGGTCCATTCCGGATCGGCGAAGAACTTGGCCCACAGCGCGTCACGGGTCGCTGCGTCCTGGAACGCGAGCAGATAGATCAGCGTGTCCGGCTTCGACACCGGCTGCCAGAAGCCCACCACGTCGAAACCCAGCCGCTTGAAGGTGGCCATGAACCGCTCACGGAAACGAGCGTGGTTCACGTCGGCGTTGCCTGGCCCTTCGGGACGAACGGTGTACATGCGGAGCTCGAAGCAGCGCGACCCCTTCGCAACGTTCTTCATCTCCGCCGGCGGATTCGGACCGCATGACGCCGGGGTCGGAGTCTGGCCTCGTCCGGCGGCGGGCGCGACCTGGCCCGCGGGCGCGGCCTGAGCGGCGACGGTGGCTGCCGAGAGCACGAGCGCCGCAGCGCTAGAGATGATGAATTGAGTCCGCATCGCCTGCTCCTTTGTCGGGTGCTCGGCAGAACACCTCGGCAAGTGGGAATCGTAAGTGGGACGCCTTAAGGTTTGCTTAAAGGGGGACTCATGACGCGGGAGGAGCCGGCCCGGCCGACCGTGCTGAGCTAGCCAAGCAACGGCGACACCGCGGAGGTGTCACTTTCGGGCAAAGGTGACGACAGCGGTAACTCGACGGTGAATGTGGATCCCTTCGCCAGCTCGCTCGAGACGCGAATCGATCCGTGATGACGTTCGACGATCCACCGCGCGATGGCGAGACCGAGCCCGCTGCCACCGGCCGCCCGTGAACGGACCTTGTCGGCCCGCCAGAAACGGTCGAACACCCGCTCCACGTCGTCAGGGGCGATGCCGATGCCGGTGTCGCTGACGGCGATGACCGCGTTGTGATGCTCCACAACCAAACGCAGGTTCACGGCAGCGCCGGGAAGGCTGTACTTGATGGCGTTGTCCACGAGCACCAACAGCAGTCGCCGAAGCGCCGTCTCATCGCCGTCGACAACGACCGACGTCGAGCCCAGATTCGTGGATACCGCAATGCCCTTTTCCGATGCCAGGGCGTTGGCTTGATCCGCCGCATCCTTGCAGAGCGACGACAGATTGAGCGGCACGAGCGTGCTGGAGCGATCCTCCCCCGAGTCGCTGCGCGCAAGGAGGAGCAGGTTATCCACGAGGTTGGCGGTATGTTTTGACTCGCGCAGGATCTTCTGCATGGCGTCCACGAGTTCCTCTCGCGGACTCTCGCGGCGCAGCGAGAACTCCGCAGCCGTATGAATCAACGCCAGCGGAGCCCGAAGTTCGTGTGACGCGTCAGCCGTGAACTGCCGCAACTGTGACACAGAGTGGTCGATGCGGCCGAGCATGGCATTCAGGGTCTCGGAGAGCCGCCGCAGCTCATCGTTGGCACGAGGTACCGCCAGCCGGTCAGAGAGATTCTCAGCGCTGATACGTCTGGCGTCATGCGCGATCTGTTCGACGGGCGCCAACGCCCGGCCGGACAGCCAGTACCCGCCCAGGCTCGCCAGAATTAACGCGATCGGAATGCCAAGCATGAGCAACCGGCCAAAACGAACAAGCGACCGCTCGCCCACGGTTAGAGGTTGAACCAGCTCCGCAGTATAGCGACGGCTGTCGATGGCGATTGCCGTTGCGGCGAGCCTGACGTGTTCCTCCTGATCATTCCGCACGGTGCGAAACGTGATCCGACCGGTCTCGACTGCCGGTGGCGGCGCCGAGAAATTGTTTTCGAGGCTGGGAGACTGGTAGACCAGCCCGCCCTGCTCGTCGAAGACGCGGAGGAGGTTGTCTCGAAGGCCGATCATGCTGGCCTGGCGAATCGCGGGAACCAGCTCCGTCCGACGTAGGTGAATCTGCAGACTCGTCTGAAACAGATCCAGATCACGCTCGAGACTGCGATCGACGGAGACAGCCAGGCTGCTGCGAGCGGCAATCCAACTGAGGGCCGCCGTCGCCGTCACCATGATCGTCATGATGAGCGCGTACGCGGCCGTCAGCCGAAACCGAATCGTGGCGACGCGGCTCATGCCTCGTCTCTCAGGCTGTAGCCGATGCCGCGCTCCGTTTGAATCAGTTTGCGTGAACCGGGCGGATCAATCTTGCTCCGCAGAAAGCGGATGAAGACTTCAAGGTTGTTGTTGCCAACCTCGCGAGCGCCCCACACCGTATCGAGAATCCGATCCCGCGTCACAACACGGCCCGCCGATCGCGCGAGGCACTCGAGGATTGAGAACTCCGTCCGTGTGAGTTTCAACTCGCGGCCGGCGCGCACCGCAGTTCGCTGGCCGAAGTCGATCGCCAGATCAGCAAAACGGAATTGCCTGGCTCGGCCCGCGTCAGGAGGCCGAGTTCGCGCGCGCAGGCGCGCGGTCAACACGGCGAGCGAGAAGGGCTTCGTCAGGTAGTCATCGCCGCCCGCATCGAGGCCCCGCACGATATCTTCGGGTGCGTCCCGTCCGGTCAGGAACAGAATCGGTGTCCGAAGCCCCAGAAGCCTGGCGCGCTTGGTCAACTCAAACCCGTTGATGGTCGGCAGCATCACATCAAGCACCAGGATGTCGAACGATGTCGTCTCGATCGCCCTCAACCCTGCCGATCCGTCGAAGTAGGTCGTCACCGAATAGTGCTCTTCTTCCAGTGCTCTCCGTACGTAGTCGGCCAGTTCGCGATCGTCTTCGACAAGCAGCACCCGCATGTGCAAGGTTCCCACATCAACACCAGCCGACAGGCCTACAGGCTACTCCCGGGAGTCTTTTCTGGCCAACGCCTGGATGGATCCCCAGGCGCTGGCCAGCGTGAAGCTCTACCGCGGTTTCTTACGAGTGTTGAGGAACACGAAGGTTCCAAAGTTGTCGGACGTGATGATGTCCATCATGCCGTCCTTGTTCATGTCTCCAACCGCCAGATGCGAGCCGACGCCCGATCGGTTGTGGACCAGCTCTGGCACGAACTCGGCGCCGCCCGGAGCCTGCTTGTTACGAACCGTACGGTAGACGTACGTCACGGGTTCACCCCAGGGATCGGGATCCGTATAGCCGGGGTGCGCCATGTAGCGCTTGCCCGTAACGAGGTCGGTGATCCCGTCGCCATCGATGTCTGCGCAGGCTGACGCATGGGGTTCGGTGAACATGACGCCACCCGCGTTGTCAGACAGGAACCCGTCCATGACTTTATGTTCAACGAACGAGATCGTCGTGCCCTGGCGCTTCTGTTCGAACCACGAAATGCCGAAGCCGTGGCCCTCTTGCGGGCCAACGACGTCAGTCAGGCCGTCCCCATTGATGTCGTAGCCGCAGAGTTGCGCACCGCCGGCTCCGGCTGCCGTCGCGCCCCAGCGTGCGAACGCGGTCAGGTGATGGATCCACGCCGTCCCGCTCGCCGCGGGCTGCTCCCACCACCCGTACGGGTTGAGGTAGTCCGCGCGGCCATCACCATTGATATCTGCCACGCCCATTCCGTGGCCGAGGTTGGCGCCCCACGGTCCGGGCTCTGAGAGCGTGGTCGTCGTCCACAGGGCTGTCGGATTGGCCGGGTCCCATTTCTTCACATCGAAGCTCGAGAACTGGAGCAGCGAGTTCGCGCCTGAGTGGATCAGCTCGGGCTGATTGTCGCCGGTGATGTCCTTGAAGATGGTTTCTTCATTGCCGAGCTGCGGGAGCGTGACGTACTTCGGCCAGGACCTGGACTGTCCTTTCGGGTTCACGAAGAGCGTGCCGACGCTGTTCCCGGCCGCGCCGCTCATCTGGAGCACGTCGGGCCATCCATCACCAGTGAAGTCGTCAGCGACATTCACCATCGCGGCGAGCGGATATTCGGTCGTCTGGTTGAAGGTGACCTGCGGATAGATTTCGCCACCCACGGTGAAGTCCGGCCCAAGGTAATAGAAGGCACCAGCGGCGACATCCATGTTGCCATCGCGGTTGAAGTCCGCAATGGCCGTGCTCCATGAGTAGAAGTGCGGATCGACGTGAATGGCACGATAGTTCGTGCCGATTTCCTCCGGCGTCCACTTGTGCTTCAAGATGTCCTTCGCGGCCAGATCCTTGAAGCGCGCTTCTCCCGTTCCGCCGACGTACAGCGCGATCTGCCCGAAACCGTCCTTGGCGGCGTCGGGAAGAGGACGGTTCCCACCTGAGCCTGCGCCGTTGATTCTTGCTGAGAGCGTATTGTTCGTGATGAGAATCTCGGATTCGTTGTAGCTTCCCGGCGTAAACGTGGCTGTCGGCCGCAGCAGCGTCTTGGGTAGACGAGCCGCCAGTTCGGGAGAGGGCGTCGAGGGCATCACAAGCGTCGCTGCCGCTCCGCCGCCGGCCGGAGCCGGTGCGGCCCCCCCAGCACGTCCACCCGCCTGAGCGGCGCCTTGTCCTGCCCGGCCGGCGCGCCCGGCGGGCGCCTGCACGGCTTCCCGGCTCACTTCCTTGCCATTCGCATCGATCTTCACCAGATACGGTGCCACGTCGCCTTCAGTCAGCGACATGAGGATGCCCTTCAGGCCACCGTCGGCGGTCCTTTCTGCTCGTACCAGCAGTCCGGCCTTGCAGCTCGCGGTGCACTGCACGTTCGCGTACAACTGCAGGTTCTGAAATTCCCGAGCATCGAGAAGGAGCCATCCCCCGCTGGGCTCCTTCGGCGTCCCCACGATCTCGCCGTTCTGGACACGCCATGTCGCCGCTCCGACTGGCGTGAATCCGCTGAGGGTCGATCCGGTGAATCGGTAGTCGGCCCTGAACGTGGGACCCGCTCCGTGCACCCCAACGGCCCCAAACCCCATCACAACCGCCGTCGCCACAAGTAGCATCCTCAGGCGCATATCAGTTTCTCCTCTGCCCGAACACACGGGCCCACCTCGACACCGCAGTGTCTGCCTTCGTCAATCCTGTGTTCGGGTGCTTAGGATTGGCTTAAGAACCAGGGGATCCTGCCGGGCCTGCTATCTCGACAGCGACAGGCCGGTGACCGTGCCCTCCGTGTTGTGCGCAAACCGGATACCGTAGACGCCGTCCGTGGACTTCAACTTGCCGGGACCGACCAGGTCACTCTTCGGGTACGTGCCGACGACGGAGCCGTTGATCGTGCAGGTCACGGCATCCGCCGTGACCGACATCGCGATCTCCTGCGTCACCGGAGCTCCGGGGCCTGAGGCGCGCGCGACCGAGGGCGCCTCCATGCCCCGGCGCCCTCCCATCTGGAACGGTGCCGGGCCAAAGCCGCGAACGATGAACACGCCGTTGCCGTAGGCCGCGCAATACAAGTACTTCGCATCCGGCGTGCCCATGTCGCTGCCGGCGATCACGATGCCGTAGGGATGCGGATGGTCGTTCAGGTTCATGTACTTCGGCTCGTAGAACGTCGCCTTCACGGTGTAGACGCCGGTTGCGACGTTCTTCGGGTTCCAATAGGTCGCGGCTGGCCCGGTCGTGACCGAAAGGACGCCGTTCGACTCGCTGAGGCGGGCGTTCTGAAGCGTCAAGCCACGCTTCTCCTCGCTCGCATCGATCGCCCCGGTCCAACCGGCGGCGAAGACACCCCCATTCGTCACCGCCCGCGACGCGTCGGCTTGCGCAGCTGCTGGAGCCGGAGCTTGACGACCGGCAAGCACGCTCACCGCAGCGAATGACACGAGGGCCGTAGACACTCCAACTGCAATCACATGAGATACCCGCATGCACTCCTCCAATTGGGTGGGAGCATAGGAGTCGAACCTTAGAGAAACCTTAAAGCGCACCTATGACCGGTCTACGGCATGTCCCGGGAGCGTTGAGCGGGGTGAGGCGTGGCCCGCACGGGCGCGCGTGCCGGCCAGCCGGAGAACCCGACGCCGCAGGCGACCACCACGAGGCAACCGATGACGTTGTACCAAAGGAACGCGATGCTCGTGAAATACCAGCACACGAAGATCGTCGCCTCGCCGCAGAGTACCGCCCAGAAGGCTCCGCGCGCGGTTGTTCGCTTGGCAAAGAAGGCGAGCACGAAGACCCCAAGCATTCCGCCGTAGAACAGCGAGCCGAGCACATTCACGGCCTCGACGAGCGAGCCCAGGCCCTTGACCAACTGGGCACACCCGATCGCGTAAATGCCCCAGAACACCGTCGCCACTCGTGACGCCGTCAGATAGTGAGCGTCGGTGCGATCAGGTCGAACGTGGCGTTTGTAGACGTCGAACACACTGACCGTCGCCAACGCGCCCATCTCGGCAGAGATCGCAGCCATCGTCGCCCCGAACACCACGGCCAACACGAGGCCAACGACGCCGACTGGCAAGTAGCTGGTGACGAACGTGAGGAAGATGTAATTCGTGTCGCTCGCGCCACTCCCTCCGTTCGACACAGCCAAAGCGGCCGCCTCGCGTCGCGCGCCGTCGACGTCTCGCTGCGCGCTCTGTAGGTTCGAGACGATCTCTGAGCGAACGACGTCGGGGCTAGGCCCCGCGACCTTCTCGAGCCGCACGAGTCTCTCGGCAGCATCACGCCGAGCCGCCAGCGCTGACTCGTACTGTTCGCGAATCGGCCCGTAACGTTCCGCCAATCCCGGGGCCTGAATGAGCGCGTCGTCCAGTTCCTGAAAGATCAGCGGTGGCTTTTCGTAGATGTAGACCACGAAGACGAGCGCCCCGATGAGAAGGATGCAGAGCTGCATCGGGATCTTGGCGACCGCGTTCAGCATCAGTCCACGTCGACTGTCTCGCATCGAGTGGCCGCTGAGATAGCGCTGAACCTGGCTCTGGTCGGTGCCGAAGTACGCGAGCGCCAGGAAGGCCCCCCCAATCAGCCCGCTCCACAGGTTGTAGCGGTCATTCCAATCGAACGCAGTCGTAATAACGTTCAGCCTGCCGGCCGCGGAGGCTACGGTCAGGGCATCGCTGAACGAGACGCCGGGTGGCAGGACCCACATGGCGGATACGAGGGCGGCTCCGAGGCCGACTGTCATCACGACCATCTGTTGCAAATCCGACCAGGCGATGGCCTTGGCGCCGCCAGCAGCCGTATAGGTCACGGCCAGCCCCGCCATGAGCACGGTGGTGGCCCAATCGGGCCATCCCAGAATCAACGTCAGCACAACGGCTGGAGCGTACAGGGTGATACCGAGCGCCAAGCCGCGTTGCAAGAGAAATATTCCGCTGACGAGCGCACGCACGCGCGCGTCGAAGCGCCGCTCCAGATACTCATATGCGGTGATGACGTTCGCCGCTCGAAACAGCGGAACGGCGGTGTACGACAAGATCACCATCGCGATGGGCAGGCCGAAGTAGAACTGCGCGAACCGCATGCCGTCGACGGAGCCCTGGCCGGTCGTCGAGATGAAGGTGACCGCGCTTGCCTGTGTGGCCATGATCGACAGGCCCACCGCGTACCACGGCACGCTTCGTTCGGCTACGGCGAACGTCCGCGCCGTCTTCTGGCCGCGGGCCTTCCACACTCCATAAATCACGACGTAGGCAAGCGTCGCGGCGAAGGCGATCCAATCCCAGGCCCGCATGTCGTCGCGGCACCTCTACGGAGTCAACATATGGTGCCAATTCGTCGTGAACGGATCGACATCGAGGAGACGCTCGCACAGCGCCGGTCCGTAGCGATTCAGAAAGAAGACGCCGCCCAGGCATCGCTCCTGAGGCATGCCTTTCGGGTAGATGAGGGCGTGGGCTCGATCGAGTTGGCGCCGCACGATATCGTCCTTCCGCGTGGCGGCCTGCACGGCCTTCCGATGAAGCGCCGAAAACGACTCCTGCGCCCGTGCCACCGTGGTGTCGAGGGCGCCAGCAAGTGTGGGATCGAGATTGAGCACCAATGCGCGGATACGAGCGGCGTGTTCGTCAATCACACGACCGACGTCGGCAAATGTCGACTCGAGGCCATCCGGCAGTTCCTGAGACATCAGCCGCGTGAGGATGGTGTCGCGGTCGTCATGCAGACACTGGAAGGGCAACTGATAGCGCCTCATGAAACGCACCGTGGCGCCGTCTGCGATCGTGGCGCTCAATCGAGGGTGCAGCAACGGTGCCTCGACGTTGAACGCGGCGTACACGTCCATGAGCTCCGCCTGGTAGACGAATTCAGCCGGCCCGGCAACGTAACAGACCGTCGGAAACAACGTGTCTTGAACGACCGGACGAAGCAGAACGTTCGGGCTGAAGCGTTCAGGATTGTTAGACGCTTCACGCCTGACATCACCGAACGCCACAGGCCGGTCGCCGACAAGTAGCCCATCGCCCTGACGCCGGATGGCCTGTCGACCGTCAACGCCCAGGTAGAAGAGTGGGAGACTGTGCTCGTTCGGCAGGATCTGCGGTTCGTATCCGCGCCGGTGCATGTCCTCGGCGCGCCGCCTGACGAGCTCCACCGTTCGACCGGGGTGCTGAAGCTCTTCGACGAAGATACGTGCGGCCAATGGCTTGGCTTCCGGATCGTGGGCCTCGAACACGACCAGCCCGTGAGCCCCGAGAACGTCTTCTATCCAGCCCGCGAACGCTTCGGAAACGCTTGCGCCGGCGTGGTAGCGCCGGCGCAAGGTGTGAAGGAGCCATTCGGTGAACTCGGTGCGAGGGAGTGCGCTCTCGAGCGATGCGATTGCGGGGTCGTCAGGCGGAATCCGAAATGAACACACCGGAAAGTGGCCTGCACCAACTGGAGCATCGGCCTTCGCCTCCCGGATTTGCGACTCATCGTCCAGCACCTCGACGTGAGCGATCTCTTGCCAGTCGTGGTCCTCGTTCTCTACCCAAAACACGGGCACGGCAGGCACTCGCAGCTCGTCGCTCACCCATTCCGCCAGGCGGATGGCTGTCACGGCTTTCAAGAGCGAATACAGCGGGCCGCCAAAGAGCCCAGCCTGTTGACCGGTCACAATCGCCACCGCCTCTCTGTTCCGAAAGCGGGACGCCGCATCGACCGCCGCGCGAGGTGCCTGGCGGCGCTCCAGCTGTTTGAGCAGAACGTCTGTCAGATCGTTCCGACTGGGTGCGGACCGTTGCACGCGGGCAACGGTGGAGCGCCAGTCATCGGGGCGGAAGCTATTCCCCGAAAACAACGAGGCGACCCTCGGGAAGTTGTTGATGTAGTCGTCGACGAGACCTCGACTCCAGGCGAACTGCCTAAGGTCAACGGTTTCCGCCGAAGAGCTCG
Organism: Acidobacteriota bacterium; assembly: GCA_020853395.1. Taxonomy (NCBI): domain Bacteria; kingdom Pseudomonadati; phylum Acidobacteriota; species Acidobacteriota bacterium. The sequence goes on along the minus strand of JADYYY010000003.1, from coordinate 68,605 downwards.
CCGCGGAGCCTGTCTCACGCACAACGAACAACGTAGCCTGGCGTCCTTAAATAGACCTTAAGACGCCGGACTACATCACGGGCTCTTCCATTTCTCAGGCGTTCTCACGCGGCCGGATCAATCGCGACGAGCATGATGGTCATGTCGTCGTGCTGGGGCGCGCGTCCCGCGAATGCCACGACGCGGGCTAGCGTGGCGTCCACCACCGCCGCCGGCGGCCCGGCGACATTCTCGGCAACGATTGCCGCCAGACGCTCCATCCCAAGCTCCTCGCCAGCCACGTTTGTCGCCTCCGGCAGTCCATCCGTGTAGACGAGAAGCCGGGCGCCGGCTGAGACATCCACTTCAACGGCTTCGAACGGCATGTCGTCCATCACACCAAGGACGATCCCGGTCGGCCCGAGTGTGTGCATCGCCGCACCGTTCACCAAGAACGGTGGATTGTGCCCGGCGTTGAGGTAACGGAACGTCCCTCGTCTCGAATCGATTTCGGCGTAGAAACACGTCACCAGTCGGTTTGACGGCGTATTGGCGACAAGATGCCGATTGAGCGCCTCGATCAGCGCCCGGTCCCGGAGGCCGGCCAGGATGAGGCTGCGTAGGCTGCCGCGCAGGAGCGTCATCAACAACGCCGCTGGGAGTCCCTTGCCCGCCACATCGGCCACGACCACGGCAATGCGACCCTCGCCGAGGTCGATGATGTCGTAGTAGTCGCCGCCCACGTCTCGAGCGGGGCGCATGCGTGACTCGATCGCGACGTTCGCGGTTCTGCACGAAGCCTCGGCCACGAGCGTCCCTTGAATCTCGCGGGCACTCTCGAAATCCGAGCGCATGCGGTTGCCCTCGCGGAATACCTCCGCGACCACCACCAGCACGAGCCCCGACACGATGATGGGCACATTCAACGGAAACGGCGCCTGAAACACCAGTTGCGCGCTCGTCAGCTCATCGACGCCAAACCTCATGCCCAGGTACTGCAATCCTGCCCAGGCGATTTGGCCGCCGATGACCATCAGGCCAATGAACCGAAGGTCCGTCGCGTTCTCCGCCAGGAACGGCCGGCCTTGGCGCAGTCCGCGAAGAACTCGCCGCAGCCGATAGAGCACGGCGATGATGACGGTCGTGAGCGGCAGAAGCACCAGCAGCGAGACGACGGCCATCGACTTCGACGCGCGTGCGAGACGGACCGTGCCGCGAATCGCACCCTCGACGTCGGCCCTCGCCCTCGGGTCGCGCCGCGCTGTCAACTGGTAGGCAGAGGGAGCGATGGTGAACGCCACGGGCACGCTGGCCGTGAAGTTGCGGTCCGCCGGTGCGATTGCCGTGGTCGCCAAGAGACCAAGCTGAAACAGCCCCACCGAACACGCGCCCAAGAGGAGGACATTGATCACTGCACCCAAGACGGACGACAGACTCCGACGTCCCAGCAGGTTCATGCGCGAATTATCGCAGACGGACGGCGAGGGGAGCGGCAACTGGGATCGCAAGGACGATCCTAAAGAAGTGTATACACTGATCCGAGAGTCTCGAACGGGCGAACGACGAACGCGACTTGGCCGTAACACGTTGATCAGACGTTCATGCAGATCCGGTCGAGGACGCCTTGATATCAGACCCAGACACGATCATTCAGCTCGTCGAGATCTCCCGGACCGTTCCGAGCGGCGTCGGCCCCCTGACAATCCTGCACCCGCTCTCGCTGGACGTCGCCCGAGGACAAGCCGTGGCAATCATGGGTGCCTCTGGCAGCGGCAAGTCCACGCTGCTCGGCCTCGTCGCGGGACTGGATGCGCCGACGTCAGGGCGCGTCCTGCTCGACGGCGTCGACATCACCCGTCTCGACGAGGAAGCGCTGGCCCGATTCCGTGGTGACAAGGTGGGGATCGTGTTCCAGTTCTTCCATCTATTGCCGTCGCTCACTGCGCTTGAGAATGTGCTCGTCCCCATGGAGATTGCCGGGGTCGCAGATGCCGCCAGGCGAGCGAACGCCCTCATTCGTGAAGTGGGCCTCGAAGACCGGTCGACGCACTATCCATCCCAACTGTCCGGTGGTGAGCAGCAGCGGGTCGCCATCGCGCGTGCCCTCGCGAACGCCCCCCCCGATCCTTCTCGCTGACGAGCCCACCGGCAACCTTGACAGCAGCACCGGACATCAAATCATCGACCTTCTCGTGGACGTGAACCGTCGTCGTGGGTGCACCCTCGTACTGGTCACCCACGATCCGGAGCTGGCGGCACGCACCAACGAAGTCCTCGTCTTGCGGGACGGCCGGCTCGTCGACCGACGGGTACCGGCGGCGGAGGTGGCGCGATGACGTTCGTGCGCCGCATGCTGTGGCGCGAGATCCGAACGTCCTGGTCTCGCCTGGGGTTCTTCTTTCTCTGCGTCGGCATCGGCGTCGCCGCCATCATCGTGCTTCGCAGCGTGGTTCAGAACGTCCGGACAGCGCTGACGGCAGAGGCGCGCAACCTGATCGGCGCCGATCTCATCCTCCAGTCCACACGTCCGCTCGGGGCTAACACGCGGGCGCGAATCGAGGCGGAATTCAAAGCGTATGGTGTGACGGGCGGCCTCGACGTCATCGAGACGCAGACGATGGCGTCGGCGGCCGAAGGAGTTGGCAACCGCCAGGTGAAGTTGGTCGAGATTCGCGGGGTTTCGGACGGCTTCCCGTACTACGGCGCGATCGAGCTCGAACAGGGCCGGGTGTTCTCGCACGATTTCGTCGCCGGCCATGGCGTCGTCGTGCAGCCTGAGCTGCTCATCGCCCTCGGGCTGCGCGTCGGCGACACGGTCCGACTAGCGGGCCAGCCGTTCGAGGTTCGAGGCACGATCGCCAAGGACCGCGCGCAGCGACGCGGCATCGCATTCGGTCCGCGTGTCTACGTCGATCTGGACGACCTCAAAGGTACCTCCCTGCTGGCCTTCGGCAGCCGGGCCAGCTATCAGTTGCTCGCGCGCCTTCCGGTAGAGCCGTCCGCCCTGACCCAACGGCTACGCGAGGTATTGCGACAGGATAGCGTCGACGTGCGGTCGTGGAAGACGCAGGAGGATCAGCTCGGTCGCAACCTCGCGACGGCTGAGAACTACCTGAGCTTGGTTGGTTTCGTGATCGTGGTACTCGGCGGGATCGGCGTCTGGAGCGTGACCCGCGTCATCGTCCAGCAGAAGGTCCGGAGCGTCGCGATCTTGAAGTGCATATCCCAACGTGTCGGTCATCAATGTTCGTGATGTCGTCGCGTCCATTCGTGAGGTTGTGGACGATGTCACCGTCGGGGTGACGGTTGTGGGGTTCGTGACGCTGCTGGCGGGAGCCCTCGTGCTCATTGGCGCGGTCGCCATGACCAAGTTCCAGCGCCTGTACGAGGCCGCCGTTTACCGGACACTCGGCGCGGGAACGCGGCTCGTGACGGCTATGGTCGCCGTCGAATATGGACTTCTTGGCATCCTGCCTGGACTCTTGGCCGCAATCGGCGCCGCTGGTCTTTCGTGGGTGCTCGTCCGCCACCTGCTCGAGATCGAATGGCGACCGGCGTTCGCGATGTTGTCAGGGGCGTCGTGGCGACGGCGGCGCTCGTCGGCCTTGTGGGCGTCGTCGCAAGTCTGGACATCCTCGTCAGGAAACCGCTCGGCACACTGCGGAGCGAGTAGGGGCAAAGCAGTTTCTCGCTGCCAGGAGACAAGTTTGTCTCGTAGCGGACCAGGGTCTCGGTGATCAGCGTCGGAGAGACTTGTACTTTATTGCACCCCAGAAGAAAGCGGACCGTTGGCACGCGAGCGCGCATCGCGGCTGTAAGTGATTCACGTTATTGAGGATGCTGGTGCGCCCGGGCCGATTTGAACGGCCGACCCCCGCCTTAGGAGGGCGGTGCTCTATCCAGCTGAGCTACGGGCGCATCGAGTGACTTCGCAGGTCTCCAGGATGCCCAACCAACGGCCGACCCGCGCGGCTGATCGCGCTGCCCAGCGAGTCTAGCATCCAGCGATCGCGCCGTGCCTGAGCCGCTCCGCCGTGCGGCGCAGACCGGTGCCCGGTTTGGCCCGTCAGTACTGCAAGACCGTCGCGACCTTCTCGTTCTTCAGACGCTCGCGGCCGTTGAGCCCAACGAGCTCGATCAGGAACTGCAGGCCGACGACCTCGGCCCCGAGCGCACGGACGAGACCGACGGTCGCGGCCGCCGTGCCGCCGGTGGCGAGGAGGTCGTCGACGATGAGGACCCGCTGCCCGCGGCTCACGGCATCGTCATGGATCTCGAGCGAGTCGGTGCCGTACTCCAGCGCGTAGGAGGCTCGCCGCGTCGAGGACGGCAGCTTGCCTGGCTTGCGCACGGGAGCGAATCCCGCCCTCAGGCGGTCCGCTACGGCCGACCCGAAGATGAAACCACGGCTCTCGATGCCGACCACGACGTCCACCCCGGCGGCCTCGTGCGGCTTGGCCATCGCCTCGACCGCGATCCGGAATCCCTCGGGGTCCTTGAGCAGCGTCGTCACGTCGTAGAAGAGAATGCCGGGCTTCGGAAAGTCCGGTACGTGCCGAATGCGCTGCTTCAACAACGTTTGCATGTCCACCTCGCCGGTCGATGTCACGGTCGTATGATAAACGGCCCCGCCTGCCCCGAAGGCGCGTCCTCATCGACGCGCACCCGATCGACACGCGCGCGCGCCGGCCCGCGGCGCATTTTGGCCTCGAATCGGACGACGGCATCGCGGTCGCCTTCGACGAACACCTCGACGCGGCCGTCGACGAGGTTCCTGACCCAGCCGCGGAGGCCTTCAGCCGTCGCAGCTTCGACCGCGAAGAACCGGAACCCGACGCCCTGCACCAGGCCGCTCAGTTCGAGACGACGAGCCACGAGCATCGCACGAGTATATCGAGAGCGCCGCGAGGTACACTGCTCGGCTGGCGCGCAAGCGGCGTCCCAGATGAGGGACCGACCAGCCAGCCCGCCGGAGGATATCCGTGTCAGCGCAGTCGACAAGGTCGAACCGCGCCGCGATCCGCGCGTTGGCCGCGGCGATGGCGAGCGTGGCGGTCGCCGGGACAGCCTGGGCCCAGGGCCACAGCCCGACGCCCCAACTCCGCATCTCCCAGGACGTCTTCGTCACGGCGTCGATCGACGCGCTTCCGCTGCTGTCGGTCCCGAGAACGATCGCCATCCTCACGCGCGAAGACCTGGAGCGCATCGGCGTCACCTCCGTCATCGATGCCCTCAGACTGCTGCCCGCCGTGGATCCGCGCGCGCGCGGGCCGAAGGGCGTGCAGACCGATTTCTCCGTCCGCGGCTCGACGTTCGGGCAGAACCTCGTGCTGCTGGACGGCGTGCGCCTCAACGACAGCCAGACGGGACATCACAACGGCGAGGTGCCGCTGACGATCGACGGCATCGATCGGATCGAAGTCCTCTACGGCGCCGGATCGGCCGTGCACGGGGCCGATGCACTGGGCGGCACGATCAACATCATCAGCCGGCAGGATGCGCACGCGGGCCTGACGGTCGAGGGCGGCCAGTATGGCTACGCGTCCGCCTCGGGATCGCTCTCGGGCCGCTGGCTGCCGTCTGGATGGACGCTCGGGGGCTGGGGTAATCGCAGTGGCGGCTTCATGTTCGATCGCGATTTCGTCCAGGGCGGCGCATCGCTGCGGGCCGCCGTAACGCCCACGCTGACCCTCGACGTGCGGCATGCCCGGCGAGCCTTCGGCGCGAACGGGTTCTACGGCGACTCCCCGTCCAAGGAGTGGACGGACCAGACGCTCGCATCGGCCCAGTGGCAGCACGTGCATGGCTCGCTGATCACGGAAGTACGCGCGTCGGCGAGGGATCATCACGACCATTTCCTGTGGGACATCGCACGTCCAGGCTTCGCGGAGAACCGGCACCACAGCGACGGTGCCGACGCTGCGGCCACCGTCACCCGCGCGTTCGCCGATGGCCGGCGCGCCACCGCCGGCGTGTCGTTCGGCCACGACTGGATCGCGTCCTCCAACCTCGGCGACCATGCCTACTCGCGCACGAGCGTCTTCGGCGACGTGTCGATACCGGCCGGCGCCCGCTCGCTCGTACACGGCGGACTTCGGCTGGACGCGTACTCGACGTTCGGACGCAGCCTCAATCCCTCCATTGCCGTGTCGACCCAGGCAACCTCGTCGCTCCGGCTGAACGCGTCGGCGAGCCGCGGCTTCAGGATTCCGACGTTCACCGAGCTGTACTACAGCGATCCGGCGAATCTCGGCACGCCCACGCTCACGCCGGAAACGAGCTGGTCGCTCGACAGCGGCGTCGAATGGTCATCTCTCGGATGGACCTGGACCGTGACGCCGTTCCGCCGCTGGGATCGGAACGTGATCGATTGGCTGCGGCCGTCGCCGGCCGACAAGTGGCGATCGACGAATGTTCGTGACGTGGCCGCCACCGGCGTGGAAACCAGCCTCGCGAAACGCTGGGGCTCCGGCATGGTTCGCCTGTCGTACGCGGGGCTGCACGTGGACGCGCCGGCCTTGACGCTGCAGTCCAAGTACGTCCTGGAGTACGCCCGCCATCAGATCGGCGGCTCCCTGTCGCTGCCGATCGGCCAGACGTTCAGGGTTGCCCTGAACGTCGACCATCGGCGCCGTTTCGATGGCCAGGCGTACGGTCTCGTCGGCGCACGCGTCACGCGCCGCTTCGCGAGAGCCGACGTCTTCGTCGATGGGTCGAACCTCCTGAACGAGACCTATCACGAAATCGTCGGCGTCGCGATGCCGGGGCGGTGGGTGACGGCCGGCGTGACGCTCCACTGACCCGGCGCGCCGGCGACGAAGGACACGCGGCAAACACGACGACGCCGGCCTGCACCAGCAGGCCGGCGTCGATTTGCCCGTCGAGCGTCGTCTGCCTGACGCCTACTTCTTGACCGGCGCCTTGCCGAAGAACACGAACGCTCCCATCACGCCAGAGGTGACGACGTCGTTGGCGCCGTCCTTGTTGATGTCGACAGCCGTCAGCATCGATCCCGCACCCGACTGGTTGTGCACCAGTTCGGGCACGAACTCGGCCCCGCCGGGCGCCTTCGGATTGCGCACCGTCTTGAACACGTAGAGCACCGGCGGGCCGTAGGGATCGGGATCCAGGAAGCCCTCGTGGTGCGAGAAGAGCCGCTTGCCCACGATGAAGTCCGGGACGCCGTCGCCGGTCATGTCGGCGAACGTGGACCCATGCGGCTCCGACAGCGTGACGCCACCGGCGTTCTTCGAAGCGAAATCGTCGGCAATCATGTGGCGCACGAACGAGATTTTCCCGGACGGATCGCGCTTCTGCTCGAACCAGGCGAGGCCGAAGCCGTGGGCCTGCAGCACCGTGACGACGTCGTTCAGCTTGTCGCCGTTCACGTCGTAGACGCCCATCTCGCCGGCGCCTTCGCTGGCGCGGCCGGTCCAGCGAGAGAACGCCTCCGGATGGAACGCCCAGAGACCTTGCCCCGACGCCGGCTGCTCCCACCATCCGTAGGCGTTCAGGATGTCCATCTTGCCGTCGCCGTTGATGTCGCCCGCCCCGATGCCGTGGCCGCCCGTGGAGCCGGGCTCGCTGATCACCGTCGACAGCCATGTACCGGTCGGGTTGGCCGGATCCGGCTTCGAGTAGCGCAGCACGCCGCCGCCGGCATGGACGAGCTCGAGCTTCCCGTCGCCGTCGATGTCCTTCATGATGCAGATCTCGCTGACGCCGCCCGGGATCACGTTCGGGTAGACATCCCAGCGCCGTGATTCGCCCTTCGGGTTCACGAAGAGCCGGCCGCCGTTGGTGCTCAGGAAGTCCACCCACCCGTCGCCCGTGAAGTCGCCGGCGAAGCCGACCATGACCGATGGGTACACCGTGGACGGATTGAGCGTTTCGGCGGCGTAGAGCGCTTCGCGGGCCGTCGTGTAGTCCGGTCCGAGGAAGACGAACGGCGGGATGATGATGTCGTTCGTCCCGTCGCGGTCGACGTCGGCGACAGCCTGCGCCCAGGAGTACTGGAACGGCGTGAGCCGTTGCATCCGGTAATTCGGCGAGACCTGTTCCTTGACGAACCGCTTGAGGTTCACGTCCTTGTAGGAGACGTCGCGGAACCTGACCTCGCCGGTGCCGCCGACGTAGAGCGCGATCGGACCGAACCGGCCCATCTCCTCGCTCACCGCTGCGCCGCTGCCTCCGATGTACCCCGTGTTCGCGATCGGGCGGATCAGCGTCGTGTCGATGATGATCTCGAGGTCGTTCCAGTCGTTCGGCTTGATTGCCGTGGACGGACGAGGCACGACGCTCGTCACGGTCGATGGCCCGCGGCCTCCGGCCCCGGCAGCCGGCGGCGCCCCGGCTCCGCCCGCGCGTCCGGCCCGGCCTGGCCCGGCCGGCCCGCCTTCGCGGCCCGCCGGCGGCGCGGTCGGCGCGAATCGAATCATGCCGTTGGCCGCGCCGAGCCTCTCACGCGTCAGCTCTTTGCCCGCCGCGTCGAGGGTCACGGCGTAGGAGCCCAGCGCGCCCTCCTCGAGCGACACGAACACGCCCTTCATGCCCGTCGGCGTCTTCTCGGCCCGGAGCAGCACGCCCGTCTTGCAGCCCGACGCGCACTTGAAGTCCGCGCCGAACTGGACGTCCTGCAGGCCCTTGTCGAGCACGAGCCACCCGCCGCCCGGCGACTTGGGCGTGCCGACGAGCTCGCCGTTGACGGCCTGCCAGTTCGCATCGCCCAGCACCTGCCACCCGGCGAGCGTCGATCCCTTGAACGTCCAGTCGGGCACGAACGTACTCCGCGTGCCCGCAATCGGCACCGACGTCGCGGCCACCAGCACGACCGCGAGCCCGGCACTCGTGAACACTTTGCTTCTCATGCTCGCCTCCTTCAGGCGATGGCGCCGCCTGGCGCCGTCCTATTTCCGCACCGGCAACGCGTACGCGATGAGGCCGGTCGGCGTGTTCGGATCCACGGGTGGCGCCGGGGCGCCGCCGCGCGCTCCTCCACCGCCACCACGCCCGCCGCCCTGGCTCGCGATCAGCGCGAAGTACTGCCGCCCTTTCGCCTCGTACCCCACGGGTACGCCGCTCGTGCTGCCGGTGAACGTGCCGGTCCAGAGCACGCCACCGGTCTGCTCGTCATATGCCCGGATCTTGCCGTCGCCGCCCGCATGGAAGACGAGGCCGCCCTTCGTGACGACAACGCCGTTGCGCGCCGCAACCCCGCCGGTGTTCGTCGGACCGCCGCGCGCGATCGTCGGCGGGTGGTCGCCGTTCGGGACCTGCCACTTGATCTCGCCGGTATTGAGGTCGTAGGCCGTCAGCGTCGTGTACGGCGGCTTCGTGTACTGCGCCATCACGTTGTAGCCGCTGGCGTAGCGCACGGTCGGTGCGTTCTCCACGTCCCCCGGATAGGCGGCGTCGCCGCCGGTCGGCCCGGCACCGCCGAACCTGGGGCCGCCGCCGCCGCGCGGCGGCAGCGCAGGCAGCGGCACACCGCCGCTGGCCACCACGGGCCCTGGCGGCAGGCTCGGAGCCGCGCCGCCCCGGCCACGCCCGAACCCGGCGCCACCGCCCCGGCCCGTCGGATTGCTGACGAACGCCGTGACGGCATCGAGATCGGAAGGCGACAGGTCAGGGAACGGCCGCATCAGCCCCTTGCCTCCGGTGATGATCGCCTTGATCGCGTCCTCCGCCATCCGGTTCGAGACGCCCACGAGCGACGGAACGCCAGGCATCGCGCCGTTCAGATCGGTGCCGTGGCACACGGCGCAGTTCTGCTGGAACACGGCCGCCCCGGTCGCGATGAGCGCGCCGGCGCCGCCCCCACGCCCGGTGTACGTCCTCACGTCCACGAGCTTCAGCAGCGCGACCTGATTGACGTTGACGACGAACACCATGCCCTTCTCGGGGTCGGCGGCCGTCGTTCCCCAGTTGGATCCGCCCTGGTTGCCGGGCATGGACACGGTTTCCTGGTCCACCGCCGGCGGAATGAAGAGGCCCCCCTGCGGCCCGGTACCGTTGCGCGCCTTCGCGACGCGCTGCTTCACGTCTTCGTACTGTTCCGGCGTCACGAGCCACGGGTTCACGTCGTCCACGGTGAAGCTCTGCTTGCCGAACGGCGCGGGTTTCGTCGGAAACGGCTGCGTCGGATGCGAGTACTCACCCGGCACGTCGGTCTGCGGCACCGGCCGCTCTTCGATCGGCCACAGCGGCTCGCCGGTCACACGGTCGAACACGTAGAGGAACCCGGTCTTGCCAGCGTGCGCCACCGCGTCGACGCGGCGGCCGTTGTGGCGGACCGTCACGAGCTGCGGAGCCGAGACGTTGTCGAGGTCCCAGAGATCGTGATGGACGGTCTGGAAGTGCCAGAGACGCTTGCCGGTCCGCGCGTCCAGCGCGAGCAGGCAGTTGCCGAAGAGGTTCGTGCCGCGGCGATCGGCGCCGTAGAAGTCGTAGGTCGGCGAGCCGGTCGGGATGTAGACGATGCCCCGCTCGTCGTCGACCGCCATCGACCCCCAGTTGTTCGCGCCGCCGACGTACTTGTAGGCGTCCTTCGGCCAGGTCTCATAGCCGAACTCGCCGGGCAGCGGCACCGTGTGGAACTGCCACACCCGCTTGCCGGTGACGACGTCGTAGGCCCGGATGTCACCCGGCGGCGAGATCCACGCTTCTCCGGGCGCCGAGCCCAGGATGATGAGGTTCTTCCAGACCTTGCCGGGGCTCCGCGATGCCACCGTCGCGCCGGTGTTCTCGGCGCGCGCCAGGCCTTCGCGTAGATCCACGTACCCGTTCGTGCCGAACGACGTGATCGACTTGCCGGTTGCGGCGTCGATCTCCTGCATGAAGCTGTTGATCCAGAAGATCAGCCGCTTGTCCTTGCCGTTGTCGCTCTGCCAGTAGTTGATGCCGCGAGCCGCGCCGCCGAGGTTGTCGTGGACCCAGATCTCCTTGCCCGTCGTCGCGTCCAGTGCGACGAGCGCGTTGCCGCGGGCGGCCGTGTAGATGACGTTGTCCACGGCGATCGGGTTGAAACCCGAGGTGGCGTACGGGTAGAACCACGCCACCTCGAGCCGGCTCACGTTCGCCTTGGTGACCTGATCGGCGCCGACGAAGTTCGAGCTGTCGGGGCCGGCGAGGTTGTCCCACCACCACTTGTCGCTCCGTGCGGCCGAGCCGACGCTCACCGTGACGACGGCGATCAACGCCGCGGCCAGCACCGTGAACACGGCGTGCGCGCTGGCCCTCGCGCGTCCTCTGCCCGAGGACTGGTTCTGTCGATGACTCGATGCCATGGCTGCGTCTCCCACGAACGGATTCCCTGCCGGGCGTGGCCCGTCACCCCACGCCCCGCGCCGGCGGCCGGCTCGCCGCGGTTGCGCCGTCCTCCCCGCCATCGCGGGGCGGTACACACTTCTGATGTGCGCTGCGTAATACCTGTGCCGGCGGACCGGCGTTTACCGGCGCCTACGCGCCCGGAATCGTGGCCGGCTCGGTTTCCGGCAGCCCCTTCTCCTTCGCGCGAATCATCGACGTCGTCCGGAAGAAGAGCAGCACGAGCAGCATGATGGCGGCCGACATGATCGCCGAGCTGAGCCAGAACGACTGCCACGTCGGGAAGTAGTCGCGCGCCACGCCCGACAGCACCGAGCCGATGTACATCCCGATGCCGTAGGTGACGAACGTGATGAAGCCCTGGGCGCTGCTGCGCAGGTGGCCGGGCGCCTCCTGGTCCGTGTAGAGCTGTCCGGCGACGAAGAAGAAGTCGTAGCAGGCGCCGTGCAGCAGGATCGCGAGGTAGAACATCCAGATGCCGGCATCCGGGTTGCCGTAGGCGAGCAGCACGTACCGCAGCGCCCACGAGGCCAACCCGATCAGCAGCACGCCCCTGATGCTCACATAGCGGAACATCAGCGGCATCGCCAGCAGCATGACCAGCTCCGCCCACTGGCCGAGCGTCATCATGAAGCCGGCGTTGTTGACCTGCAGGTCGTTGAGGTAGGCATTCGCGAACGAGTAGTAGAACGTGAGCGGGATGCACGCCAGGATCGACGCCACGATGAAGACCGCGAAACTCGACTGCTTCATCATGCCGAGCGTGTCGAGACCGATCGCGCGCTGCCACGTCACCTGCTGGCCCCGCGCCGGCGGCGGCGTGTGCGGCAGCACCGCGATGCTGTAGATCGCCATGACGACGGCCGCGATGGCGGCCAGCGTGAACTGCATCGCGTCCGCTTCCCACTTGAACAGGCTCACCACGCTGACGACGACAATGAAGCCGAGCGTGCCCAGGGTCCGGATGGGAGGAAAGTCGCGGCCCGGATCCTTCAGCGACTGCATCGTGATCGAATTGGTCAGCGCGACCGTCGGGAAGTAGCAGAGGCAGAACGCCAGCATCAGCCCGAACACCGCCGGGAACGTCGTGACCTTGGTGACGCCGTAGACGAGCACCGCCGACAGCACGTAGAGGAACGCCATCACGCGCTCGGTCGCGAAGAACCGATCCGCCACCAGGCCGACGAAGAACGGCGAGACGAGCGAGGCAATCGAGACCGTCGAGAAGACGAGCCCCGCCTGCGTGCCGGTGAAGTGGAGCGTCTGGGTGAGGTAGGTCGTGATCGTGACGTACCACGCCCCCCAGATGACGTACTGGATGAACATCATCAGGGCGAGGCGGGTCTTCAGATATGTGGACATCGAAGCGCTCTCCGGCAGAAGCGGCGGGGCCGCGTCAGGTGCGCCTGGTCATCCGGAGCCGAGGTCGCTGTCCCATGAGCCCGGATTACTTCGGCGTCTTCAGGTCGTCGGGATTCGGGATCATGAACTCCCGAATCTGGGCGTTGAGGTCGTAACAGGCCGCCACGAACTGCCGGAGCGTACGGCGGGTGGGCCCGAACGTGTCGAACTCCTCCACCGTCATGCCGTGCTCGTCGTAGGCGCGCCGGAAGTCGTCGAACTTCATCAGGGCACTCATGATGGCGGGCGCGACCGGCACGTCGATCCGGCGCTCGACTTCCACGTCGCTCGCGTTGAAGCGGACCTGCCACTTGTGCGGCGGCGAGATCACGACGTCGCCGCCGATGAACTCGCTCCAGTGCATGTGGTTGCGGAAGGCGGCCGACAGCAGGCGCAGCCGATAGCCCCGCTCCTTGTAGAGGGCATAGGCTTTCTTGAACGCCGCGACGCCGGCCCACTCGAACGCGCCTGGATCGACGCTGATGTCGCGCTTGTCGGCGACGAGCTTCAACCAGTCGTCCAGCCGGCCGACCATGATCGTGCAAACCGATCCGAAGCTCGACACGTCGAGCCCCTCGCGCTCGCGGCGCCGGAGGCCGCGCTCGAACGCCTCGGCCACGGCGATCGCCTGCGGCACCGAGAACGAGACCGTCGCGTTGATGTTCACGCCGCGATACGTGGCCTCCTCGATGGCCGCGATGCCGGCGCTCACGACGGGAATCTTGACGATGATGTTGGGCGCCAGATGCGAGAAGCGCACGGCCTGCTCGACGATGGCCGCCGCGTCGCGATAGAGGCGCGGATCCGTCTGCACCGAGAGGCGCCCGTTGCGGCCGCCTTCACGCTCGAACACCGGCATCAGCAGCTCGGCCGCCCGCTGCGACATCTCCTCGACGAGCGTCCAGGCGATGGCGTCCTCGCTCGCAGTCGGCAGGTCTCGGACGAGGTCGGTGATCCGATCGCGCCAGAGGTGCATCTCCTTCTTCAGCACCTCCACGACGATGACCGGATTGCACGTGGCGCCGACGCCGCCGTGCTCGATCGAATACGCCAGCTCCTGCAGCGAGGCCGAGTCGTTCCACAGACACGTCGGCGTGGTCTGTGTCATCTGGTACAGACGGCTCTTGTAGATGGTGGTCGGGGCTGTCATTTTCGACGCCTGCATTATATGCGGTCCAGAATCCGGCTCAAGTCCCGCCCGCGGACCTGGATGGGCGGCACCGTTGGGACATCCGCGGCGGCTCCGACGCGGAAGCCCGCCTATTCCTCAATGATAGCCACGGCACGGACCGGCGCCGCGGTCGTGTTCACCCACTTCACCGGGAACAGGCTCAGCTTGAAGCCGTGCGACGGCAGCTTGTCGAGGTTCGTCATGTTCTCGAGGTGGTAGTACTCGCGCTCGAGCATCACCCGGTGCGCCTCCCAGAACTGCTTGCGCTCGAACATCGCCCAGACCGGAGGGTCGAAGGTGATGGCGTCGATTCCCGCAACCTTGACGCCCTGATCCAGCAGCCAGTGCGTGGCCTCGCCGGTCATCCCGACCTGATCGGTGACGTACGCGGGCGTGTCCTGAATCGCGCCGGCGCCCGTGTGGATGAGCACGATGTCGAGCGGCTTGATCGTGTAGCGGATCTTGTCGAGGGCCGCCTTCATGTCGTTGACGGTGATGCCGGCGCCCTTCGGCAGGTGCCGGAAATCGAGGCACACGCCGTCCCCGTAGCAGTAGTCCAGCGGAATCCCTTCCGGGCCAGGCGCATCGTCGCGCAGGTGCCGAAGCGAGTCGATGTGCGTGCCGATGTGATCGCCGAGGACGACGAGGTAGCTGGCGGTGAGCCAGTCGACGCCGTACTTCGCCGCGCCAATCCGCTCGGCGAACTCGCGCCACGATTCGTACATCGCCAGGGACGGCCGGACGACCCGCGGGAACGCGATCATGTCGTTGTGCACCGGCATGCTGAGGTCGATCAGTCTGCGAGCCATTCGGAAACAAACCCTTTCATCATCGGACCATCGGATTATCGGATTGTCGGGATATCGGATCGGGACATCGGGACATCAGAACATCGGCGCATCGGCACGTCGGCGCATCGCGACGTCGGGTTGCCGCGGCTCGACACATCAGGGCACCAGATCACCGGACTCGCCCTCGAAGCATCGATGTCTCGACAACCCGATGTCCCGATAGCCCGATGCATCCGATGCCGATGTCCCGATGCCCCGATGCCCCGATAATCCGATGTCCCGATGCTACTGGGTCGTCGTCACGCCGCCATCGAGAAACAGCGTGTGGCCGGTGACGAAATCGGAGGCCGGCGCCACGAGGAACAGCACGGCGCCGACCACGTCGTCGGTCTCCGCCACGCGGCCGAGCGGGATGCGCGCCACGAGATTGCGGTAGAAGTCCGGATCGTTCAGCCACTTCGCGACCTGTTCGGTGCGGACGAACGTCGGGGCCAGCACGTTGACGTTGACGCGATGGGGCGCCCAGTCCGACGCCAACTGGCGGCACATGATGGCGAGCCCGCCCTTGGCCGCACAGTAGGCGACGAACCCGCGGCCGCGCAACGCCAACTGGCTGCGGACCGACCCGAAGTGCACCTGCTTGCCGCCGCTGCCGCCCGTGATCATGTGACGGGCGGCCGCCTGCGCCTGAAAGGCCGCGCTCTTGAGATTGAGATCGATGACGTGATCGAAGTTCTCTTCGGTCAGATCGTCCGCGGTCTCCTCCCGCTGTCCGCCGACGGTGTTGACGAGGATGTCCAGCCGGCCGAAGCCGCTGGCGACCTCGTCCACCATCCGGCGCGTGTCGTCCCCGGACAGCGCGTTGAACGCCCACGCTCTCGCTTCGATGCCCTTCCCCTTCAACTCGTCGGCAAGCGCCGCCGCTTTCTCCCGGTTCACGTCGGCAACCGCCACCTTCGCACCCATGACGCCGAGCCCTTCACAGACCGCCGAACCGATGCCCCCCGATCCGCCGGTCACGAGCGCCACTTTGCCGTCGAGCCTGAAGAATCTGTCTGCTGAAATCATCGTCACTCCAGAGAGCCGAGGTCGCGCACGACCGCCCTGCTCCGATGCGGCCCCGGGCCGCGCGCGCCGGCGCCGTGCAGCCGTTCAAAGTATCACGGAACGGCGCGCACCGCGGCCGCGCGCGACCTCACGCTCACGCCGTCACGAGGCGCTCCTGGCGCACGATGAACCGCCCCTCGAGCTGCGCGAGCTTGTCGACGATGCCGGTGTACTCCAGCTCGAACATGGGAAGCATCGCGGTGCCCACGAAACCCTGTCGGCGCATCTCCATCGCCTTGCCCGCGACCCGGGCGCGCACCTCGTCCCAGAACGGATGGGCGAACGCGTCGAGCGGCTCGGTGAGCACGCCACCATGCTCCGCGAATGCCGCGCAACTGACGAGCGGCGGGCCGTCGAAGTAGCTCGTGCCCGTCGACAGCGGAACGGGCATGAGCGGCACCTGATGCGACCCGCGCATCCCACCCCCGACGAAGTGGCCGATCGCATAGGGCGCGAGCACCTCACCGGTCGCCGGGAAGTGCATCTGCACGCGCACCAACATCACTGGGTCGTCCTTGCCGGTGTACTTCCCGGCGATGTTGTGGAGACGCGACGTGGCGACCGCCACCGCCTGCTCCCCCGTCGCACGCGACCAGATCGACTCGACGACGTAGCGCTCCGGATCGCGCAGCAGAGCGGCGATGTCGTAGAGCTCCTCGGGCGCCACGAGCTCGATCACCCGGTCACCCTCCGTGTGATTGACGTCCATGATCACGAACCGGAAGCCCTTGGACATGCCAGGCGACAGGATGAGCCCGGGCGTGTTCATCGGGTCCGCGAAGGCGAGATAGAGCGGCAGGTTGAACGCGCCCGGATCGGTCTTGTCGGCCGCGAAGAACAGGAACGGCTCGTTCGCCCGCTCCTCGAACGTCATCTCGGCGACGGCGGGGCCCATCCCGTGGACGTTGCCGGAGAACGCGTCCTTGAGCAGATCCTGACCGGCGCCGTACAGCCCCTGCTCGCGCGCGGTCGCCGTGCCGGCGACGAAGGCGTCCCAGGCCAGGCGATGCACGTCGGCGTCGCCGACGCCCCGGGTGTGGGTCATCAGGATGGCGATGTCGTCGCCGGTGTACCCGATGTAGTGATCGAGGATCAATCCGCGCGCCCGGTCCCGCACGACGGCGCGCACGGTGTCGACGAGACGGCTGGACGGGGCGATGTGCCCGCCGATCGAGCCGATGTCCGCTTTGATGACGCTGAGCGTGAGTTTCATGACTGCCTCCCGGCGGGCGACGGGCCTCGCTGCCTGCCTCCTTGCGGAAACCATGCCGGCACGACGGCTGAGCGCCTCAGTGTCTCGGTTCGGACCGGAAGGTGTGCGCGCGGAATTTCTCCGATCAATTCGGGCATTTCCTCGAACCCACGCCTTGTCGCGTTTCGTGTATCGTGGACCCTCCCGTGGACGCGACACCGCTCGCCTCGCCGCGGACCGCTGCCCCGCCGGTCCGGCCCGATGACCCGTACGTCCTGAGCGCCGCGGGCACCGAAGAGCCGCCGACGTCGGTGGGCGCCTCGCTCCGGCGGATCGGCCCGGGCATGGTGCTCGCCGCGTCCATCGTCGGATCCGGCGAGCTCGTCGCGACCACGACCTTGGGCGCGCAGGTCGGATTCGCGGCCCTCTGGATGATCCTGCTGAGCTGCGCGATCAAGCCGGTCGTCCAGGCCGAGCTCGGGCGGTTCACGATCGCGTCCGGCCAGACGGGCCTGGAGGGGTTCAACCGGATGCCAGGCCCTCGGCTGGCGGTGACCTGGGTCGTCTGGGCGTGGGCCATCATGGTCACGCTCACGCTCCTGCAGATCGGCGGCATGTTCGGCGGCGTGGCGCAGGTACTGCACACGCTCGTGCCGGCGCTCGCGGTCAACACGTGGGTCGGCCTTTGCCTGGTGATGACGTTGGCCCTGTTGCTCGGCGGCGGCTACGACCGGATCGAGCGCTTCGCGATCCTCAAAGTCGGGCTGTTCACGCTGCTGACGGTCTGCGCCGCCGCGGTTCTCTTTCTCCGGCCGGGCGCGCTCACGTCCCATGACATCGGCACCGGGCTGAGCTTCGAGGTGCCAGCCGCCGGCCTCGCGACGGCCGTTGCCGTCTTCGGCATCACGGGCGTCGGCGCGACCGAGCTCGTCATGTATCCGTACTGGTGCGTCGAGAAGGGCTACGCGCGCTTCGTCGGACCGCGCGACGGGAGCGACGCCTGGCGGCGGCGCGCGCGCGGATGGATCCGCGTGATGCACCTCGACATCGCCTGTTCGCTCGTGATTTACACGCTCGCGACCGTCTCGTTCTACCTGCTCGGCGCCGCCGTGCTCGGCCGGCTGGGGCTCGTGCCCGCGGCGAGCGACATGATTCGCGTGCTGTCGAACATCTACACCGAGACGCTCGGCCCTTGGGCGCTGTGGGTCTTCTACGCCGGCGCGGTCATCACGCTCTACGGGACCGTGTTCGCGTCGACCGCGGCCCACTCACGGCTGTTCGCGGACCTGATGCGGCTGTTCGGCGCCTACGAACGCCACGACGGCGAGAGCCGCCGGCGCTGGCGCCGCCGGTTCGTCTGGCTGCTGACCGTGACGCCCGCGGTGTTCTACTGGCTCATCGAATCGCCCGTCCAGATGGTCGTGGCCGGCGGCGTCGCCCAGGCGTTGATGCTGCCGGTCATCGGCCTGGCCACGATCTATCTCCGGCACGCATGCCTGCCGAGCGACATCCGGCCCGGCTGGTTCACGACGATCGGCCTGTGGGTGTCGACGATCGTAATGGCGTCGGTCGCGGCCTACTACGTCTGGACGCAGCTCGCCGGCTGAGAGCGGGCCGCGCGATCTACTTGGGGTTGGCGAGCATCCCGAGCAACGCTTCGAGCCGCTGCCGGGCCACCGACAGCCGTTCCTTCAAGTCGTCGAAGACGAACTGGTGGCCGGCCTGCGTCGCCTCGATCAGCGGCACTTCCGCCTGCTGGTACGCCTGGTCGAGCTGAGTGCGCCTCGGCTGCACGGTGACGCGATTGATCATGGCGCGCGCCGTCTTCATCAGGTCGCGCGTCTCGTGCACCATCTCGTAGAGCGAGCGCGCCGCTTCGGCGCGTTCGGACCGCGGTGCGATCCCGTTCGGCCCATGACACTGCGCGCACTGCGTCTCGAGCGCGCGCGGCGAGGGACGGCGCTGGCCGGCGTTGCCGTGACAGGTCGAGCACACGGGCACCCGCAGATCGTTCTTCTGCAGCAGCGCGTAGTGCTGGCTCTTCTGGAACGCGACGAACGGCCCCGCGTGACACGTTCCGCACGTCGCCGAGAGATTGCGTCGATTGACAGGGCTGGCCGGATTGGCGCTGTTCAGCACGCCACGATGGGCCGCCAGCGATTCGAACGTCGTCGCATCTCCGCCGTGGCACTTCTCGCACCCGACGTTGTTGCGGCTGTGCGCGGAGCGGTCCCACTCGGAGAGGTGATCGGCGGCCGGAGCGTCCGGGCGCACGAAGTGGCAGTCCGCGCAGCGGCTCTGCTGCGCTCCAGCCGACGCGGCACCGACAAGGCAGAGGACTGCGAGCGCCACACCCGTCCAGAGCGTCATGAGCTGCGGGCTTCGAGTAGTCACGAGTGAGCAATATATCGCAGTGGCTGCAGCGCAGAGCGAACACCCGCCGAGGCGCGACCGAGCACGTCGCGTCGATGCGGATCGTGTGATGCGCCCCGACTCCGTCGATGCGAGCCTCCGAGGCCGGCGTGGCTGCCCGAAACGCGAACGGGCGTTCGGCTCTGCCGAACGCCCGTTTCAGCGCGATGAGCGCCGCGAATGCGTTTACGATTTCTGGTCGGGGCGAGTGGATTTGAACCACCGACCCCTCGGTCCCGAACCGAGTGCTCTACCAGGCTGAGCCACGCCCCGACAATCCGCCTATCTTACCCCAACCACCGCGCCGCCAGAGCCTCGACCATCGGCAGGGTCGTGAACCCGGTCAGATCGGGCTGCAGCGGCGTCAACGACGCGAACCCGTCCCGAATCGCCTGATAGTCTGACCGGTCGTGCGGCTGCCATTCGTCGAGCGCTTCCTCGATCCAGAAGTACGGCCGCCCGCGCGGATCCACACGGCGATCGATCTTGGTCAGATGATTGCGCACCGCCTGCACGGTCACGCGCAGACCTCGGGGCTCGCCCTGCGGCACGTTGAGATTGAGAAACGTCCGCGACGGCAACGGCGAGGCCAGCAACTCGCGCGCGACGCCGGCCGCCAGGCGCGCGGCGGGCGCGAAGTTCCACGGGCCAGCGGTGAACTCGAGCGATACGGCGAGCGCTTGATGGCCGAGCAGTGCGGCTTCCAGCGCACCCGCCACCGTGCCCGAATAGGTCACGTCGTCGCCGACGTTCAGCCCTTTGTTGATGCCGGACACGACGAGGTCGGGCGACGCGCCGAGCACCTCGTGGATGCCAAGGTTGACGCAATCGGTCGGCGTGCCGTCGACCGAGTAGACGCGTCCGCCCATGTCTTCGATGCGCAACGGCCGTCGCAGCGTGAGCGCGTGCCCGACCGCGCTGGCCTCGTTGTGCGGCGCCACGATCGTCACCTCGCCGAGCGTGGCGAGAGCCTCGGCGAGCGCGTGAATCCCCGGAGAGAAATAGCCGTCGTCGTTCGTCACAAGGATGCGTCGAGCCATCGTGGTGATCCTATGCCGGGAGACGCGCGGCTCGACGAATCCAGCGGCGCGAACGCGCTCGCGCCTCGATCCCCAGCTCGGCGCGATGTCACGTCAGGTCAGCGTCCATGCCGAGACCGGGGCCGCGTCTCGTGACGTGCTCGCAGGTATCTTGCGACTACCTCACGGCCCTCCGCGCCGCCTCTGCCCGGGCGACGACATCGAGCACGCGCTCGAGGTCCGCGAATCCGCGCCGATAGCGAAGGCGCGCGATCGGCACCGAAGCAGCCAGCGTGAGGTAATCGCGCATCAGCCGCTGATTCTGATCGGGAAGCTCGAGCGTGAACGCGTGGGCCTGACCGAGGAGCTGCGGATAACTCTCGCCCGCCCTGAGCGCATCACGCTCGGCGAGCGGACCGTCCGCTTCGTGTGGTTCCAGGAAGTAGACGCACGCGAGGGCGAGCGGCCCCTCGGGCCACGCAAGGACTCGGGAAGCGACGTCGTTTCGAACGCCGAAGTGCTCGGCGCTGGCCGGCCTGAGACGCACGTGATTGGGGAGCGGATGCAGATGGATCCGGCCGTCGATGACGGAGAACGCCAGGGTGTCGTCCGTCAACGGCCGCCATCCGGCCATCGTCCCCAACCCATAGGCCAACGTCGACTTGCCCGCGCCACTGGGCCCGGCAAACGCCACGACGTCGCCGGTCTCCACGTGCACCGCCGCGCTGGCGTGCAGCACCTGGCGTCCCCACACCTGGTACACGGCGGGCAGCCAACTGCGCGTCACGACATGTTCGAACCACGAGCGATCGACGTCAATCGACGGGAACGCCGAACACGAGGGATGATCGGGACTGAAGCGAAGACCTCCGAGAGCGGTCTGCCAGATCCAGAACTCCTGGCCGAGACGGAAGCAATCGGTCGGGCCGTCGTCGCTGGGTGCGGGCGGCCACCGGGCCAGCCGTTCGCCCGAGGCGGCCAGCGCACGGTGCTGCGCCTCTGAATCCGAGCGAGCCTGCCATTCGATGACTGGCTCGACCCACACTTCCATTCCGCAGCCCGGTGACTACATCATCGCTTCGTTGTTGCCGGACGTCATGCCGTCGGCTCCGGGACCGGACTTGCCGAATGCATTGCCTTCGCGCACGAAATCGCGAAGGCTGCCCAACTGCTCGAGCCGAGGGCTGTGCCACGCTCGCTTGCTCACCGGCGTCTCCGCCTTGTCGTCACGCTTCGCGTCCATTCGCGGACTCCTCCTCGGCCTCCACAGGGCAAGCCGGCACCGCAGTTGTACCACAGATACGTCGCGCGACAGGCCGCGAACACGACACGACGATGCGCCTGCCACGCGCGGCCGACCGACGTCGGATTACGAATTCGAGCGAGCCTGCAGCCACCGCTCGGCGCTCAGCAGGCCGTACATTCGGGCAAGCCCGTCGAAACCGGCGCGGTGAAACGCTCCGCGCTCGGCCGACAGGCGCGAAGCGTCGACGACCCCGAGCCCTGCGAGGATGTCAAATTGGTAATCAGGCCAGACCGCGGTGATTGACGACCGCAGCGCGGCGAGTTCCTCTGCGGCGTGATCCGCCGGATAGTCCTTCCGCTGGCGATCGAGGCCCAGGGATGGAAGGTGCCGTGCGACCACGGGTCGCAGCAATCCCTTGTACCGGGTGCCGTGCACGAGCGTCGCGGGTGCGATGCGATTGAAGAACGATACGAGGCGTTTGTCGTGATACGGGCTCAGCAGCCGCACGCCGCAGAGCGCGTCGACGTGAAACGCCGTCTCGTTCTCGTGGTGCATGTAGGGATTGGCGTAGGACCGCAGGGCGTGACGGTAGTGGCTCCGTGGCGCGCGTCCATCCGCCGCGAGCGCCGGCGTCCGGCGCGCGAGCAACCGCTCGATCACGTCCTCACGTAGCTCGCGATCCGGCGCCAGCCAGGCGGGCAACCGCTCCTCCCATCGACGACGGTGATAACGCCGCTTGCGCGCGGGAGCCAGCCTCGCCCACCACACGTCGACGTGCGGGCGGATGCCGAACGCCCACAGCCGGCGATAGAGCACCTCGTTCAGGGCCGCACCGCCCGTCGTCATGTCCGATCGCAGGAACCTGTACAACTGGACGCCACGGCCACGAGCGAGCAGATCCGCGGCGTGCGCGTCGCCAACGCTGAGCCAGTTGTCGCCTCCCGATCCGGTCAGGAGCACGCGGAGACCATCGGCGGCCGTCCGGCGGTAGAAGCCCGTGTACGTCCCCACCCAGTAGACGTTCGACGGCGAGGGCAGCTCCGGCGTGACGTCGAGCGAGAGCCGGACGTGATCGCGGCCCCGTCGCCACTCAGGCGTCGTGCTGATCACGTGAGGCATGCCGAGCGCCGCCGTCACGCGCGACTGCATCACCTCTTCCGACGACAACGGGCCGCCGGTGCGCCCCGACACGGCGACGAGCGGCGGCTGCCCATGCGCGCGGAGGTGCGCACAGGCCAGCGCGGCAATCGTCACCGAGTCGACGCCGCCGCTCAGCATGATGCCCTGTGGCGTCAGGCTCAGGCAGCGCTCGACGGCGCGGGTCAGCGCCGGCTCGAACTCGTCGAGCACCTGCGCTTCCGGCAACCACGGCTCGTCGTCAGCGGGCAGCGGATCCCAATGTCGATGCTCGGTCGGCGTTCCGCCGGCCGTCGCGACGAGGTAGTGCCCTGGCCGAACGCGGCGCACGGCCTGGAAGAACGTCTCGCCCGCCTCGGGCCAATAGCGAAGGCCGAGCAACGCCAGCGACACGCGGTTGGGCTCGACCGGCACCGCACCGCTCGCCGCCAGGCTCAGCACGTTCGACGACAGCCAGAGAGCGTCAGCGGTTCGGGCGTAGAACACGGGATGGCGTCCCAGTGCATCGTGCCCCGCGATCAGCCGTCCGGTCTCGCCGTCCCAGATCGCCGCGACGTAGCAGCCGTCGAGCGCGTCGAAGACGCCCGTGCCGTGCCGATCGAATGCGGCGGATACCAGCGTCGCGTTGGACGCCTGCTCTGCACATCCGAGCTCCCGTGCCGTCCGCTCGCGGTCGAAGAGATACCCGTCGAAGATCAGCGCGCGCGTGCCGTTCGCCCACAGCAGCGCTTCAGCCGTTTCCGGGCGATACACCGTGAACGGTCCGGCGTGGCGGCACGGCACGCCGGACATCGACGCATGCGCGCGGTCACGCACGTCGAACGAGACCCGGGCGTACCACTGCGGCAGAGACACCGGGGCCGCCGGCGCGGCGATCACGGGTCTTCCGACGGTCGCCATGTGATCAACTCACGCGCCGCGAGCGCGTCGAGCAAGGCGGTGACGTCGGGCGCAATCGCCTCGCGTGACAGCCCATATTCCTCGGCGAGCGCCGCGACGATGGCCTCCGCACGACTGTGGCGCCCGATGAGCTCGGCCACGCGCGCCCCGGTCGCATTGAGCGAGAACACCACCTCGGTATCGAGCTTCAAGAGCAGCGCATCCTCGCCGATGAGCTGGAAGACGACGTCGGGAGCGAATGCGAGACGATCGCGCGGACGCGTCATGAGGGTCAGGACGCGAAGCTCTTGATCGCGCGTTGCACGAACGCGATCGCGTCCGCCACGTCCCATCGGCCCGGCTGTGCCGCCCGGAGCGCCGACGCCAGCGCCGCGACATCCGACCTGCCGTCACACGCCGTGAGGACGCCGAGCAGCGCGCGGCCGTCGGCGTTCAGCGATGGACGGTAGTGCACCGAGGCGCGCCGAAGGGTCGCCGAGGTCATGGGCGTTCCGAGCAGCGTCGAATGCCGCTGTGTTTCAGTGGACGTGCTCGTCACCCAGGTCCAGTCTCCGCGCGGAGCTCGAGCAAGCTCCAGCGTGAGCCGATCGCCCGCGGCCACCGTCAGCGGCGGATCGAGCGGAAGAAACGCCGCGGCCCAATGGACGGCCGGGGCGAACGGTGACGTCGACAGCCAGTCATCGCCGATCGCCAGGCACGTCCAGCCGGCCCAGCCATGGCAGACGCCGGGCCGCTCGATCTCGTACTCGACGGCCGCGTGCACGGGCGTGTAGTCGTCGCGCCCGAAGTCGATCGTCTTCAGCCGCTGTGGCGGCGAAAGCCAGTCCGCCTGCCGGAGTGCGTCTCGTTCGAAGTACAGCGTGTTGGTCGCATATGGCCGTACGGCGCCCAGATCCACGCCGCACTGAGGAACGGACCAGGCCGCCACGTGCTTGTCGTGCAGCGCCGGGACCGAGACCGGCGCAACCTCCAGCGCGGCGGCGCCGGGAATCAACACGCCGCCCGGCGCGAGCATCGCGTCGCGCGCGTGAAGCAACGCTGGCAAGAGATCTTCCGTGACGACGAGGTTGCCCGTCATCACGGACACGATGACGTCCGCGCGCTCGGGGAGCGTCACGTCCTCGATCCGCGCGTGCAGGCAGGTCACCCGATCCTGCAGCCCATTGGCGGCCACCACCTCCTCGGCGACCTGCAGGATGTCTTCCGGCTCCACCAGGAAGACGCGCCGCGCACCGAGCCGGGCTGCAATCAGCCCCAGCACGCCCGTGCCGGCGCCGAGGTCGAGCACCACGCTGTCGGGGGTCACGACGCGCGCGAGCGCCCGCTCGTACGCGCCGTTGCGGACGGCGTCGAGCGCCATCGGCCGGTGGCTGGACACGTCCGCGTAGCTCATCGCCGCCGGTCCGCCGGCAGCCACGGCATCGGCAGGTACTCGTCCACCGCGCGGCGATCGCTGTCGCCGAGCGGCCGGCCCTCGAGTTCCACCCAGGCGTGCGCATGGAACCCGGCGTCGCTCCTTCGAGCCCCGACGCGAATGACTCCAGGCATGCCGCGACGCTGGAGCAGCCACCAGAGAACCAGCGACCGCTGTAGGCAGGCGCCGCCGAACGGTACGTGGCGCGACGCCATGTCGACGATTCGGGCCAGCCGCTCCGCGCCGTGGGCGTCAGCGGTGGCTGCCCGCGGCGATTGCGCCGGCCGGAACCGTGCGAGGCGTTCGTGTACGCGGTTGAACGTCGCGATCTTCAGCACCGCGCTCGCGGCGAGCATCAGCAGCCCGGCATGGAGCAGCAACGCGCGATCGGCCCACGTCATCGCTCGCCAGGTCGAGGCCGGTCCGCGCCGCTGCGCGGCCGACTGAGCATCAGGCACCGACACGCTCCAGCAGTCCCTCCACGACGAGCCGGTCGACGAGGGCGTCGAGATCGCGGCGCAGATCGTCCGGCGCGACGTCGTACTCCCGCAGGAGCGCGTCGTACGCTTCACCGAGCGACGGCGATACCACCAGCAGGTTCCACGCGCTCGTCCCGACGTCGTCGAGCGTGAAGTAGCGGCCGGTCCGGCTGTTCAGCAGCACGGTCGTGTCGCGCATGATCCGGACGACGACGTGCGCCGGCACCGTCACGCGCGCGCCGACGTGCGGTTCTGTGGTCACGGCAGCGTAGGTTACCAAATCGCCGAAGCGGCCAAGCGGGCGCGGCATGTCGGGCCGGCGAGCCGGCGCGGCGCCCGGAACGCGCGGCTCACTCCGGCCGCGCGTCGGATGCGTGCAACGTGCGCCGCCGCTGGCGGCGCGCATACGCGAACGACACACCGAAGATCACGAAGATCACCGCGAACGACAGGACCTTGGGAATCTCCCAGTGGATCAGGCCGACCTGATGGCCGTACTCGACCACGAGCTTCACGGCAACCCAGGCGATGATCACGAATGCCCCGTCGACGAGCGCGGGATAGCGTTCGATCAACGCGATGAGCTGGCCGACGACGAGCCGCATCGCGATGATGCCCAGGATCCCGCCGCTGATGACCACCCAGATCTTTGGCGACATCGCGACCGCGACCAGGATCGAATCGACCGAGAACGCCAGGTTCACGAGCTCGACCCGCACGATCGTCGCCCAGAAGGCCGACATCCCGAAGGCCGGCCTGGCCTTGGGCGGCTCGTGCCGGCCTTGGCCCTCGCTCCTCTGCGTGAAATGCGCCCACGCCAGATAGAAGAGGTACAACCCGCCGAGTAGCTTCACCCATGCGACGCGAATGAGGTACGTCGCGAGGATCGTCGCGATGATGCGGAACGCGAAGCCGCCCACCAGACCGTATCGCAGCGCCTTCTGGTGCTGCTCGCGCGGCAGGCCCAGCACCATGATCGCCATGACGAGCGCGTTGTCCGCGCTGAGCAATCCTTCGAGGACGATGAGCAGGGCGATGGTGACGAGATCGCTGGCGGCAAAATCGAAAGGCACGGCGGGTGACGGTCAGTCATCTTCGCCGAAAACTCGGCGCGCTGTCATCCGAAACGCCAAGGGCCGGCCCGAAGGCCGGCCCTTGGACCGCGCGCGGGGGTCAGACGCGCGCGTCAGCGCCGCGCGATCCGGTAGTTGTTCGCCACGATCATCGCGTAGGCGGAGTTCATCGCCACCATGGTCGCGATGGCCCCCACGCGGTTGTTGCGCGCGAGGCGCTTCGCGGCGTAGATCGTCAGCGCCGCGACGCTGGCTTTCGCGGCCACGAAGGCGACGCGATGCTGCACCAGGCCGGTCATGAGCGGATTGGCTTCCACCCCGCCGCGATCCAGGGCCTTGACCGTCGAATGCACGTCGAGCATCTGCATGGCCGCGGTCGCCATGTACATCGATCGCAGGGTCAGCGCCCCGCGCCGAGGCGTCTCGAACGTGCCCGCCGACGGGCGCAGCAGGATCGGCGCGGCGACCTGATCTTCGGCCGCGCGCGCATTGACGAACGCGCTCGCCAGCGTCGACGCGATGGACGGCACACTGTGCGCGAGGTCCTGCGCATGAACGGTCGATGGCATGCTCACGACAGCGACGAGAGCGGCTCCGGCGAGTACACGCGCGACCATGACAGCGTTCCGCTTTCCGGCCCTGCGGGCCTGAGGGCTGTCGAGTCACGGCGCACCCTGCGTGCGTTGTAATCGCAGCCGCTGCAGGGCAAGGGCACGGCGCATGCCAATCGAACGAAGTCTCGCATCTCCCTGAACACGCCCGATCGCACGCTCCTCCCGCAGCGGCGACGACGCGGCCGCGCGCGATGCGCGCGCGACGTTTCGAATTCGTGCCCGCACCAGACGGATTCGTCGGCGCGCATCCGCGCGGGCACGCGGCGCCGGCGCATCGGACGACCACGCCACTATCGCGTCCGCGATCGGACGCGATCTCGAATTCGTGGCGAGCATCTCCGTTTTGTGCGCGTGTGCGCATGGATCGGGTGGAAGGCCGAGCGTGAGCGCTCTCGGCAGCGGTGTGCCGCTGGCGCGAGCAGCGTGCGGGAAGGGACTGGCTGGAAGCGCGGGAGCGGCCGATCAGGCGAGCCGGTCGATCAGGCCGCCGACCGAGTCGTCATCGTCGCCGACGAACTGGATGCCGGAGACGAAGCGTGGCGCCGCGCCGTCCGGGGACACGTCCGAGGACCGCAACACCCTGCCGCGAAGCAGCACGGTGGACCCGTCGCCGAGCGTCAAACGGAATTCGTGCACACTGCCGATCGCGAGCGCGACCGGTGTCTCGAGGCTCATGCCGCCGAGGCTCAGTTCGCGGACCATGAGCGGCATGTCCCGTTCGGCCACGTGGCCGTGCAGGCGGTCGAGCATCGCGATGCGCGGCGACTGCCGCCGATCCTGGAATGTCATGACCTCACCCGAAGACGCGATCAGAACTTCCGGCCACGGCGCTCCCAGGCACCGCGCGCGCTGATCCAGAAGGACACGGCCACCAGACGCACGTCGAGAGCGAACGACTGCCGCCGGATGTACACACGGTCGTATCGGAACTTGTGACGTCTCGGAAGATCCCGCGGCGCGAAGATCTGGGCAAGACCAGTGAGTCCAGGGCGAACCTGGCACCGGACCGCGAAGCCCGGCACGTCTTCGAGCGCCACGTGCTCGCCAGCCGATCCGACTTCGATTTCTCCCGGCCGCAGCGCCCGAGGCCCGACGAAGCTCATGTCTCCGGTGAAGATGCTGAGCAACTGAGGCAGCTCGTCGATGGCCGTCGCCCGCATCAGACGGCCGATCCTCGTCACGCGCGGATCACCCGCCGACGCCTGGAGGGCGCCCACGCGCGCTTCCGCGTCCGGGATCATGGAGCGGAACTTCAGGACGCGAAACACTCGGCCATGGAGGCCGACCCGCGGCTGCGCGTAGAAGACCGGCCCGCCGTCCTCGAGCTTGATCGCGATCGCGGCGAGGATCCAGACGGGCCAGGATGCGATCAGTCCGAGGCCGGAGAGTGCGACGTCGAATGCCCGCTTGAGCGCCCGGTCCCAGGGACGCGCACCGGCGGAGAGCGCCGTGGCGATCAGCCGTTCGTGCCCGACGTCGCTCGTCGCCGCCATGGTCAGGGCCTCGCCGTCTTGAGGCCGAGCAGCCGCCGCAGCCGCGCCATCAACCCGTCGTCGGCCGTCTCGTCGTCTGCGCGCACGAGCACGTCGAGGCACGTAGCCACGGATGGCACGACGCCGATGCCGAGCCGCTTCGCCGAGCCCGGCACGGTCGACGGCTCACCGCGCCACACGAGGATGCCGCGCGCCTTGGACTCGAGCACGACGTCGAGACAGCCTTCGGGACGGTCGTCCACGACGACGTCCAGCTCGAGCGCATCGGCGATTCTGCCCCGTGCCTGCTGGACGATGAAGACGCTCGGGAGCCGGAACCCGCAGCGCTCGAGCCAGCGCTGCGTCTGCCGCTGCAGCGTGTCACCGGGCGCGAACGGCCGGCTGGTCAGGAAGATCACTTCCCAGCGCCGCGCGGCGGAAAGCTCGTAGAGCCGGGCCACCGCGCCTGGCTCGATCTCGTCGAGCGTCTCCCAGAAGTTCGGCTGCGCGCACATGTGTTTCCAGACGAGGTGCGATTGCTGGCGCGTCAGCGCCGGCCGGCTGTCGACTTCGACCTCAGGTGCTTCCTTCGGCGTGTCGCGCTCGTCCGGGGGCGGGGACGCTCCCGTGCTCGGCGACGCCAACGCCGCCGGGTCGAGATCCGGGTACAAGGCCCGCGCGGCCCGGGCGTAGGCGCCGTGCAGATCGGCGAGCACGCCGTCTAGATCAAACGCGAGCCGCATGAGCAGACGGTCGGTGAAGCGCGATGGACACGAGCACGACGAAGAGCACGGCGTTTCCCGCGAGCTGCAGGCTGAAATCCATGAGGGACTGCGATGCGATGCCAGCGAGGCCAGCGATGGCACCGGCCCGAATCCAATAGACGTCGGCGCGGTCGCCGCGACCGGCGATCCGTGCGCGGATCCGGCCGACGAGCGCCACCAGGCACGCGGCGGCCGGCGCGCCGACGAGCAGGCCACCTTCCGCCGCCAGTTGGAGGTAATCGTTGTGCGCCTGCGCGTAGAACGTGTCGCGGCCGGCGGTCTGATAGACGAGCATGGCTCGGCCATACCCACCGATGCCGGTGCCCGACAGCGGGAAGTCGCGGACGATGCGCAGCGTGTCGCGCCAGGCGGCCAACCGTCCGGCAGCGTCGGTCGAGGCGAGCGAGAAGCGATGCGCCGCTTGACCGGCGCCAGCCCAGGCGATGGCGCCGACGAGGAGGATCATCAGGTACGCGACCGCCACCGTGCGTAAACGGCGCCGTCCCAAACGCATCGCGACGAAAGCGGCCAGGACGGCGACCGCCACCGCGAAGCTGGCCATGCCCGACCGCGATCCGCTCGCGGTGAGCGCCGCTCCCATCGCCAGGACCGCGAGCGCCAACGTCATGAACCGGCTCGCCGCAGGGCGCATCGTCCATCGCAGCCAGCGTCGCCAGCCGTCGTGCGCCGAAAGGCCGGCCGACTCGAGGACGGCGCACGAATAGCCGAGCGCCAGCGGTACAGCCATGAGCATCCAGCCGGCGAAATGATTGCGGTTGATGAACGGCCCGAACACGTCGCCCGCCTGCTCCGGTTTCCAGAATCCATAGACGAGCTTCCACTGCTGAACGTCGTCGCTGCGCACGTCCGCCGCGCGCTGCATCACGGCGAACACGGCGAGCGCCGCGCCGAGCGCCGTGATGCCGACCACGAGCCGGTCCAGATCGACCCGCGCCATCGCATGCGTCAGCGCGACCATCAAGAGCGAGAGCGCGACGAAGACCGCGAGGGCCGTGGCGGTGGACGCGGGCGCCACCGACAGCGGGTGCCAGGGCGGCGGCTGGATGAGGTATTGGACGTCCAGCTCGCGCAGGATCGCGTCCGCCGCCGGGCTGATCGCGAGGAACACGCTCCGAGGCAGCGGCACGATCTGCAGGAGCATCGTCGCGGCGACGATGGCCAGGCTCGCGGCCATCAGGCGGACGGCCTGGTCCTGCCACGCCCGTGTCGCCATGATGATCCACACGGCGAGCGCCGCGGCCCAGAGCGAGATCGACCAGTAGCCCCAGGCGTACACGCCGCCGAACGAGAGGGCGGCCCACGCGAGCAACGCGACGAGCCAGCGATCGAGGCGCCCCACGATCAGCTCCGGGCCATCCATCTGCGCGCGCCGCGCCAGGCGCGTTGGGCGTACAGCCAGCCGAGCGGCGCCCTGCTCGCCGGCGCGTACACGCGCTTCATGTAGTCCGGAGGCGGAAACAGGTGCTCCCGCACGAGGTGCGCGCGATCGCGCCAGCGAGTCAGCGCGGCCACGTCGGACAAGAAGATCCGCCACTGCCCTTTCGTGGTCGTCAGGAACCCGGCGCTCGACTCATTCAGATGGGTCGCGGGATCCAGGCGCGGATCGGCCCAGACGTGCGCAGGTACCGGCGTCTCGAACAACGCCGCGGCTCGCTCGAGGCTCCGTCGGCAAATCAGCGAGACGCCGCGCGCATCCGCCAGCACGGCGAGCGCGCGCCAGCCGGAGTCGGTCAAGCGCGATGCGATGAGGTGCACGTCGTAGATCCAAATCAAGCGGTCGGACGCCGCATGGTGCGCGACGCGATGGACGCAGGCGAGCAGCAGCGCATGCACGTCGCCGAGCGCGCGGGCGGACGGCCCCAGGGCCGCCACCGGCACGGCGTTCGCCGCCACGTCGTCGAACGTGAGCACGCCGGCGAACACGCGCGGATTGGCGATCTGCCAGTGGAGGTCCACCGTGTGGACGCTGACGCCGTCTTCCTCGCGGCTGAACGCCGCCTGGGACGTGACGAGGTCACCCGACACCTGGGCCACGGCGCGGTAGCCCTGCTCGCGCAAGGCGGCCTCGGCGCGTGAGCGGTCCGCCGGACGGACCAGCACGTCGGTATCGATTCGCGGCCGCAGATCCGGGCGCGGGTAGTGCGTATAGGCCAGCGCCGCACCTTTCATCAAGAGCGCCGGCGCACCGGCGGAGTCGAAGGCCGCGAGCAGCTCGCGGAGCCGCTGCTCGCGCGTCATGTCGAGGCAGGCATGCGGACGATCGGCTTCGTCCAGCGCCCGCCGCATCGACGCCATCTCCGAGTCCGCGAGCGCGTCGGCGAGCAGAGGCAAGACACCGTGCGCCCTCGCCGTCACGCAGACCTCCGCAGCGTCGAGCGGCGCCAGAGCCAACGCACCGGACGGATCGCCTCGCAGCACGGCCGCGATCGGATCGAGCATCTGCACGAAGATTGTGGACGGACGATTCAGCCCAAGCTGACCGATTCCCGCCAGGACTTCAGCACGATCCTGCGGACGGCCGGATGTTTCAGAAGCGCCACGGCCGCCTTGCGGTGCCAGTTGAACGACGCGGTCTTCTGGAGCAGCGGCACGACGCCATCCACGCGGCTCAGCTCGATGAGGGCGTCGATCGACTCGTCGCTCAGGCCCGAGACGATGCGGCGGAACGCGAGCCCGGCGCGGATTTCCCGGCCCAGCTCGCGACGCCAGCTCGATTCGTACGCGCGCAGCGCGCCGGCGTCCAGGCGGTCACGGCCGAGCGCGACGGACAACACGTCCGCCGCAAGCGCTCCGCTGACCATGGCGTAGAAGATGCCGCCGCCGGTCGTGGGCTTCACGAGACCGGCCGCGTCACCGACCGCCAGCACGCGATCCGCGTAGGTGCGCGAGATCGGCGCGAGCGGCAGCATCTTCATTCGCGGCTCCGGCATGTCCGCCGGATCCAGCCCGGCCCGCTCGCACAGCGCGCCAACGAGCGCAGCGAAGCGCTCACGGCTGCGAGTCTGGCTCATGAGGCCGATCCGCGCGTGCCAGCGACCAGCCCGCTGGAGTGGAACCAGCCAGCCGAAACCTGCGGGCGCCAGATTCCGGCCGAACCGCACCTCGACGCTGCCAGCCTCCGGAAACGGCGTCTCGAGCTGCACGCTCTGCAGGAAGACCGGCGGAACGCCGAGCTGCAGCGCCTTGTGGAACCGATAGTTCGCGCCGCACGCCAGAACGGCGACGCGCGCGGTGACGGCGTGCCCGTCGCGAATGGCGACGGTGACGGATCGAGGGCCCACGTCGATCCGGTCGGCCCGGGCGCTCGTCCGAATCTCGACGCCGGCTCGCCCGGCCCGCTCGGCCAGATCGCGGTCGAGCGCGACGCGATCGATCACCGCCGCGCGCACGCGATCGCTGCGCACGAGCACCGAGTGTCCTGCAGTGCCCCAGAATCGCGCCGACGTCGCTTCGCCGAGAATCACGTCGCGCGGCAGCGCGAACGCGTCGAACGCGTCGAAGCCGAGCAACCCCGTGCAGTGCGATGGCAGCCCCGGCGTCCCGTGCTCTTCGAGCATGAGCACGTGATGACCGGCTTCGGCGAGTCGGCGAGCCGTGACCGAGCCCGCGGGGCCCGCGCCCACCACCACCACATCGTGCACGTGTCGTCTCCTGACCTCCAGTCCTCCTTATTCGGTCTGGGAAGTCGCCGCTATCTTACCCGGAATCGACAGTCCGTCCGGACGGGCCAGCGACGTGAAGAGCGACATGTACTTCGCCACCTGCGCGGTACGATCGAACTCGAGGCTCGCCGCTCGCGCGCTCGCCCCCGCGCGCTCGAGCCGCTCGCGGTCGCGGTACAGGTCCAGGATCTTCGCCGCGAGGTCACGAGCGTCGCCTGGCCTCGCCATCACGCCGCACCCGTGTCGTCTCGTGATCGCCGCGACCTCACAAGCCTCGTCGACCGCCGCCACGTACGGCCGCCCGGCGGCGAGAATGCCGTACAGCTTGCTCGGCACGATGTAGCCGGCGAGGCCGGCTTGGAGAGAGACGACGAACAGATCGGCGGCCGCGAACGACTCGCCGAGCGTCTCCTTCGGCTGAAACGGCAGGAACAACACGTTGGTCAGCCCGAGTGCGCGCGCTCTGGCCTCGAGCTCGGGCTTCATCACGCCGTCACCCTGGAACACGATGCGGATGTCCGGCACGTCGCAGAGACACGCCGCCGCGTCGACCAGCGTCTCGAGGCTCTGCGACAACCCGAGGTTGCCCGAGTGCATCACGACGAAGCTGCCGGTCAGGTCGTGGCGGGCGGCGAACGCGTTCTGCTTCGGACCCGGCACGATCGCCTTCGTGTCCGCTCCGCTGGGAATGATCACGGTTCGCTCGGGCGGCGCGCCCTTGTTCTCGATCAGCCGCGCACGCATCGTCTCGCCAAGCGCGACGATGCGCGTGGCGCGCTGGCAGAGAAACCGGTTGACCGTCTGGAGCATCGCGTTGACGGCGGGACTCTGGAAGTCCTTCAGGAGGATCGTGACCTCCGGAAAGAGATCCTGATAGGACATGACGAACGGCGCGCGAGCCCGCGCCGCGGCGAACCATCCCGCCAGCCCGATGATCGGCGGATCGGTGAGCGCGACGACGACATCCGGCCGATCGAGCCACAGGCCGGCCCAGCACGCGGAGAGGAAGTAGGTGACGTAGTTGGTGGCCCGTCCGATGAAGCGTCGCTTCGACCATGCGGTGCCGCGAACGCGCCGGATGTCGATGCCGCGATAGCGCTCTCGTGCCGGCGCCCGTCCCGCATCGCGCGCCGGCAGCAACGGAACGCCTGTCAC
The DNA here is from genome assembly GCA_020853395.1 of Acidobacteriota bacterium. NCBI lineage: Bacteria > Pseudomonadati > Acidobacteriota > Acidobacteriota bacterium. The sequence continues at coordinate 34,271 of JADYYY010000003.1, read as the reverse complement.
GACGGTCACCCGGCAGCCGTGCAGAGCGACCAGGTCTTCGCAGAGATCCGTGAGAATCTGACCGGTCGCCGCCGTATCCGGGTAGAACGATCGGTTGAAGAAGACGACGTGCATCGGTCAGCCCTTGGTGACGACGCGATCGTTCAGCACGAGAACGTCCATGCGCGTGCGCAGGAAGCAATCGAGCGCCTCCGCCGGCTGGTGGACGATGGGCTCGTTCTCGTTGAACGACGTGTTGAGGACGATGGGCACGCCCGTGCGCCGCTCGAATGCCCGGATCAATCGCCAGTAGCGCGGGTTCGTCGCCTCGCTGACCGTTTGCAGCCGGCCGCTGCCGTCCACGTGGGTCACCGCCGGCACGACCGCGCGCTTCTCGGGGCGAATGGGATACACCTGCAGCATGAACGGGTCGGGCACGGCGCCGACGAAGTAGTCCCGATGAGCTTCGATCGCCACCGACGGCGCGAACGGCCGGAACTTCTCGCGAAACTTGATCTTCGTGTTGATGATCTCGCGCATGTCTGCCCGCCGCGGATCGGCAAGGATGCTGCGATTGCCGAGCGCGCGCGCGCCCCACTCCATCCCACCCTGGAACCAGCCGATCACCAGGCCGTCGGCGATACGGTCGGCGGTGAACGCGCAGAGGTCGTCTTCGCGGCCGATGACCTGGATCGTGCAGCGCTGCGCGTCGAGATCCGCGCGCCTCGCGGCGAGGGCGGCGTCGACGGCCGCGGCATCGAACGACGGCCCCCAGTAGCCGTCTGTCATGACGAACGAACGTGGCTGGCCGAGCACCTGATGCCAGACCCAGTACGCCGCGCCGAGCGCCGTGCCGTTGTCGCCGGACGCCGGTTGGATGTAGACCTCGCGAAACGGCGTGCGCTCGCGAATCCGGCCGTTGGCCACGCTGTTCATCGCACAGCCGCCCGCCAGACAGAGGCGCGTCAGCCCGGTGTCGGCGTGCACGGCGTCGAGCACGTGGAAGACGGCGTCCTCGAAGACGACCTGCAACGAGGCCGCGATGGCCTCGTGCCGCGGCGTCACCGGTTCGGCCGCGCTGCGGGCCGGGCCGAGCAGCGCCTCGAGCCGCTCGGTGAACACTCGCCCGATGACCGGCTCGCCCTCGTCCCACGTCATCGCCGCCTCGCCGGTCCAGTGCTGGAAGTAGGAGAGGTCGAGCTCGAACCGTCCGCGGGGCTGCAGGCGAATCAGCTCGCGAATCTCGCGGGTGAAATCAGGGGCGCCGTACGGCGCGAGGCCCATGACCTTGAACTCGTCGCCGTACTTCGTGAATCCCAGGTACTGCGTGATGGCGAGGTAGAGCAACCCCAGCGAGTGCGGAAAGCAGACGCGGTGGCGAACGTCGAGCCTGGCGCCACGGCCGACCGCCCACGACGTGCTGACGAAGTCGCCGAAGCCGTCGATCGCGCACACCGCGGCCTCGTCGAACGGCGAGACGAAGAAGGTGCTGGCGAGGTGCGACGGATGGTGCTCGACCCAGTGCACGGCGGGCCGGCAGTCGCCAGGCTGCAGGTGCAGGGCTTCGGCCACGGCCTCGGGAATGCGCGCGACGCGCTGGTAGTTCGCGGCGCGGTCCTTCACCAGCGCACCGCCGGGGCGCTGCGTGAGCGCAAACCAGCCCTTGCGGATGAGGTTGGCCTTCGGGTTGCGCGACACGGCGACGTGCGCGACGTCGCGTCCCGTGATGCCGCCCATCGCCAGACACGACCGAATCGCCTCGGCCGGAAAGCCTGCCACGTGCTTGATGCGGCGAAAGCGCTCCTCCTCGACCGCCGCAACGAGTTGCCCATCGCGCACGAGCACGGCTGACACATCGCCGTGGTAGGCGTTGATCCCGAGGATGTTCATGCCGGTGGCGCCTCCCGCCGGCGGGCCGCGTTCAGCACGGTCCGGGCCACGCTGGCGCCGAACCACCCGCTCAGCGCCGCCGCTGCCCTACCGAACCGCGAGCGGTGATGGTCGGCGAACCGCCGCAGCGCCGCGCAGCTCTGAGCGAACAGCTCCTGATCCGCGGCGACCGACGTCCGCGCGCACAACGCGTAGGCGTCGGCGAGCGCCCGGCGATGAGGCGCATCCAGCTCGTTCGTTTCACGCCACATGGTCTCGACCTCGAGCGCGTTCCGATAGACGTCGCCCCAGAATCGCGACGCGCTCGCCGACGAGAGGCTTCCCGCGCCGTGCTGCCGGTAATCGGCGCCCACGCCGTGGACGTGCACGGGCCGCGCTCCGTGCCGCACCGCATCGAAGAGAAACCGCGCGTCCTGGATCACCGGCAGCCCGTCGTGCCACTGCCCCACGGCCTCGAAGACGCTCCGCCGGTACAGGATCGCGGCGGGGGGAGCCCAGAACCCTTCGAACACCCGCAGATCCCACGGCGGCGCCAGGCTCGCGAGGTCGCCCACTTCGGTCTTCGACGCACACCATCCACGCTCGCTCGGCACGAGCCGCCGCCAGTCGCTGATCGCCACGGCCGCGCCGGTCGCCTCGAGCGCGCTCACGCGGGCCTCGAGCGCGTGCGGGTGCAGGAGATCATCGGCATCGACGTACTGGAAGTACGCGCCGCGCGCGAGCCTGGAGGCACACGTGCGGGCCGCGCTGGCGCCGCGACCGGCGGTGTTGGAGACCACCGACACGCGCGGCGCGAAGCGCACTGCCACCTCTCTCGATCCGTCCGTCGATCCATCGTCGACCACGATGACCTCGAGCGGCGGCAGCGTCTGTGCCAGCGCGGCCTCGATCGTCTCGGCGAGAAACGGCTCGCCGTTGCGAACCGGGATCAGCACCGACACCTCGCGACGCACGGCCGTCACGCCGCCACCATGCGGCTGAATGCCTGGAGGTACGCGTCGCCGCACGCCGAGAACCCGAATCGACGGACGACGTCCTCGTGCACACGCTGTGCGGCGGCCTCGCGCCGCTCGCGTTCGGCCAGCCAGTACAGCAGGCAGGTGCTCACGTCGTCGACGTCGCCCGCCCGGGTCACGGCACAGGGCCCGACGGCACGCACGAAGTCCGGCAGGCGCCCGCGATCGCTCACGATCGCCAGCGTCCCGCACGCCGCGCTTTCGAGCGGCGCGAGACCGAACGGCTCGTCCCACTCCGACGGCACGACCACGAGGTCGGCGGCCCGATAGAGATCCTCGGGCGTCGACAGCGGAGGCCAGACGGCCAACACGTCATCCGCCATGCCGGCCTGATGGGCGAACGCCGCAAGCTGCATCGCTTCGTCGCCTGGCGCCGCCCCTGCGAAGACCAGCCGCGCGCTGCCTCCGCGGCGCCGATACGCGGCGAATGCTTCGGCCAGCGTGAAGACGCCCTTGGCGGCCGTGAGCCTGCCCACGTACGCGACGAGCGGCACCGCCGGCGGCAGCCCCAGCCGCCGCCGAGCCGCGTCGCGCCCGTCGCCTGGCGAGAACGTCATGATGTCCACCCCGTTCTCGATCACCTGCAACGTGCCGGCCGGCCAGCCGCGGGCGCGCCATCCTTCAGCCGTGTGATCGGACGGCGCGATACCCAGGTCGATCGCCCGCATCCCTCGCTGGAAGATCGGCGACGGAAAGTCGTACACGAGCCCGAGGTGCACGACCGTCCGCGCGCGAGTGCCGAACACGGCGGCCGCCAAGGCCGGCACGAGCGGCACCTGCGACGTGAAGACCAGGTCGATCTGCTCACGCCGCACGAGCCGCCGCAGGCTGCGCACAGCACGCCACGCCGCGCCGGGCCGGCGCGCCGCCAGCGGCCGGATCGGCATCGCCATCGTCCGGATGCCGGCCTGCTCGTAGGCGGCGAGCATGTCGCCCGGCTGCTCGTACGCCAGCCAGATCTCGCAGCCGTGTGCACGAGCATGCCGCCCGAGCGACAGGCTCATGCGTTCGGAGCCGCCGGCGAACCGCGGCCACTGCTCGGCGATGAGAAGACGCACGATCGTCGACAAACCTTCAGGCAGACGCCATCATGTCGAGCGCCGCCACCCGGTCGGCGCTGTCGCTGGTCACCGAGAACGTCGCCGGGCAGTAGACGACACCCGCGTCGCGCGGCGCGATCTTGCCGGTGCCGAAGACGTCGGCCTCGAGCACGTCGAAGCTGATGGCGCTCTCGATCCAGTCGAAGTCCGCGTACGCGTCGCCGAAGAACAAATCGACGAGATAGGAGCCGGGCATCAACGGAAGCCGCTCGAACGTGGCGGTGACGACCCCACGATCCCGCGGCGCCACCGGGCCCCCTGTACTGACGATCCGGCTGTTGACGCTGAAGACCGCCATGCCGCCGCTCGTGCGGACGACGAGGCTCAGCACGGGAGCGATCGCCTCGTCATGCGCGAAGCGCACGGCGATCGAGCAGCGATCGCCCATGCGGATGGCGCGCGACGGTTCCGCCGCCTCGTTGCAGATCGTCACCGAGCGCATCGCCGGCCTCGAGTCGGCAATCCGGCCGGGATGGCCGGCGAGCACGACTTCTTCGCCCGACATCACGGTCTCCTGGGCCAGGTAGCGCTGCACGGCGGTCGCCGCCGCACCGGCATAGGTCAACCGTCCCTTGTCGATCACGAGACACGACGCGCACAGCGACTCGATCGCCGCCAGGCTGTGGCTGACGAGCAGGATCGTCCGGCCGCCGCGGGCGACGTCTCCCATCCGCGTCATGCACTTCTTCTGGAAGGCGACGTCGCCGACGGCCAACACCTCGTCGACGATGAGGATCTCGGGCTCGAGGTGCGCCGCGACGGCGAAGGCGAGCCGCAGATACATGCCGCTGCTGTAGCGCTTCACGGGCGTGTCCAGGAAACGCTCGATTTCGGCGAAGGCGACGATCTCGTCGAAGCGCTGCTGAATCTCCCGGCGCGACATGCCGAGGATCGTCCCGTTGAGAAAGATGTTCTCGCGTCCGGTCAGCTCCGGGTGGAATCCCGTGCCGACCTCCAGCAGGCTCGCCACACGCCCTCGGATCCGGGCGCGCCCCTCGGTGGGCTCCGTGATGCGGCTGAGCAGCTTGAGCAGCGTGGACTTGCCCGCGCCGTTTCGGCCGACGATGCCCATGACCTCGCCGCGCCGGACGTCGAACGACACGTCGCGCAGCGCCCAGAAGTCCTCGACGGCGGGCATGCCGATCGTGCCCTCACGTCCGGCGTCCTTCGTCGATCTCAGCCACCTGAGAGGCGCGGTGGCGACCGTCTGCACCTTGTGCCGGAAGCCTTCGCTGCGCTCCGCGTTGTGGCGGATGCGGTAGCGTTTGCCCAACCGCTCGGCGCTGATGACGATGTCAGCCATGGAGGATCGCGACGGTCACACGAGGTCGGCGAACGTGCGCTCGGTCGTCCGGAAGTAGCGAAGCCCGGCGACGAACATCACGACGGCGCACAGGCTCGAGATCAGGAACCCGGGCCAGAAGATCGCGCCCTGCCCTACCAGGGCCCAGCGGAACCCGTCGATGACGCCGACCATGGGATTGACGGCGTACAGGAGGAACAGCGGCTCGCCGATGCGCTCGCGGACGACGGCGCTGCTGTAGGCGACCGGGCTGATGTACAGACCGAACTGCATCAGGAACGGAATCACGAAGCGGAAATCGCGGTACTTCACGGTCATCGCACAGATGAGCAGCGCGGGGCCGAATGCGGCGACGATCGCGAGCCCGACGAACGCCGGCAGCGTGACGACGCGCCAGGTCGGCCAGAACTGGAACCAGACCATCATGGCCACCAGCACGACGGCCGAGACCGCGAAGTCAATCAACGAGACGAGCACCGGGCTCGCGGGCACGATGAGCCGCGGGAAGTACACCTTCGACACGAGGTTCGCGTTGCTCGCCAGGCTCTGGCTCGAGGCGAGGAGCGCATTCGAGAAGAACTGCCACGGCAGCATGCCGGCGAACACGAGCAGCGGGTACGGCGCACGGCCCTCTGACGGCAGCCCCGCGATCTTGCCGAAGATCACGCTCATGATGACCATGCTCACGAAGGGCTGCACGACCGCCCATCCGGCGCCGGCGACGGTCTGCTTGTAGCGCACCGCCACGTCGCGCCACGAGAGGATGTAGAAGAGCTCGCGGTAGTGCCAGAGATCGCGCCAGTAGTGACGGATCGCGCCTCCCGGCTCGATGACGATCTCCGCATCGCGCTCGAGCGGCTCCGCGATCCCGGTCGCTGACGTCATCGTGTCCTCCCGTATCGATCGCCGGGCGTCTCAACGGCCGCACTCGATGGACGCAGCCGCCGGTCGACCAGTTGGGCGAGCAGCAGCAGTTCCGCGAGCATCCGCTGCGCGAGGTAGTAGCACCCGGCCCACCCATCGAACGCCAGACCGCGCCAGATCAGGCCGTACGCCAGCACGACGGCCGGCGCGAACGGTGTTCGCCGGCGGATCCGATCGATCGTCGTCAGCGCCGGCGCCGGCGAGTCGAGGAGGTGCTGGGCCTCCTGCGAGGCGTACCGCCATTGGTCGGCCCACCAGCGTTCGAGCGGCTTGCGGTCGTCGTGCCGCACGCCGGCGCGCAGCCACCCTGATGCGCCGGTGAACTCGAGCCGCTCACTGTGGCCGTCGGGGACGTACCGCGCGCGATCCCGGCGGAACAGCACGATGCGCGGCGGATAGAGCGAACCGCGCAGCGGACGGCCGAACACGCAGTACGTCATCCTCGCGTGGTAGGCCGTCGTGCGCTCGTCGGGCAAGAGCGTCCTCAGTTCCTCGATCGCTTCCGGCGTCAAGACGTAGTCGGCGTCGAGCGACAGCACCCAGGCCGTGCGCACCTGGTCCAGCCCGAAATTGCGCTGCGCGGCGAACCCGTCGAACGCTCGCGCGAACACGTCGACCGCCGGATAGCGGCGGCAGATCTCGAGCGTCCCGTCCGCGCTGCCGCTGTCGACCACCACGATCCGGGCCGCCCACTGGAGCATCGCGAGCGTGCGATCGAGATTGGGCGCCTCGTTGTAGGTCAACACGAGCGGCGTGACCTGAGCCAGCAGCCCCGTGTCAGGCCTCGATGCCACAGGCCTCCATCCAGGCGTTCAGCGCGACCAGCGCCCACGGGCGCGACCAGCTCGTCGACCGATCCCGTGCGAGAAACCGCTGCCAGACGTCCTCGATGGCGCCGGCGACCAGCGCCTCGCGGCCGCCGAGGCCGCCGCGCCCGAGATGGTGCTCGCACAGGCTCCGCAGATCGGTGCGCATCCAGTCCGCGAACGGCAGCACGAAACCCTGCTTGGGCCGTTCGGTGATCTCGGGCGGCAGCAGACCATCGAGCGCGTCGACGAGCAGCGGCTTCGACCGTCCCGCGACGAGCTTCACCGACGCCGGCAGGCCGACCACGTGCTCGACGAGGGGATGATCGAGCAACGGCACCCTGACCTCCACGCCGTGCGCCATGCTCATCTGATCGGCGTCTCGGAGCAGCACGTCGTGCATGTACGTCCGGCACTCGGCGTACGACACGAGGCTCATCGCCTCGACGTCGCGACAACGCGACGCCGCCTCCTCGAGCAAGGCGACATACGGATCGTCGGCGTCGGGCCGGCTCCGTCCGAGCAACCGAGCACGGGTGGCCTCGTCGAACACCTGACGCGTGATCGGAAACGCGCGCGGCAGGCTCGCGTCGGTCTCGAGCACCGCGGCGGCTTTCGTCGACGGCACCGACTCACCACCAATCGCGCGCACGGCCGCGGCCGCGAGCCGGCGCAGCGGCGGCGGCGAGTGCTTCCACAGCGGCCCCAGTGCGGCGAGGCGGCGCATGCGGGCGAACGACGGGTAGCCGCCGAACACCTCGTCGCCTCCCAGGCCCGACAGTGCCACCGTCACGCCCGCCGTGCGCACCGCGCGCGCGACGACAAACGTGTTGATCCCGTCGCCGCTCGGGTGGTCCACGCTCGCGAGCGCCTCGGGGATTTGCCGGCGAACGTCCTGCCCCGACAGCGAGATCTCTTCGTGCACCGCGCCGAACCGGCGAGCGACCACCCTCGCGTGCCGGCTCTCGTCCTCGGCACTGCCCGGCAGGATGACGGAGAACGTGTGCGGGACGCGGCCGGCCTCGCGGGTCAGGGCGACGAGCGCGCTCGAATCAATCCCTCCCGACAGGAACACGCCGACCGGCACGTCGCTCACGAGGTGCAGCGCGGCCGCTTCCGCCAGGCGCCGGCGAACCTCGCGACGGGCGCGCCCCACGTCGCCATCGTGCTGCGGTGACGTCACCGCTCCATCGAGCAGGTCCCAGTACTGACGCTCGACCACCTGCCCCGCGCCGTCCACGCGAAGCAGCGTGCCGGGCGGCAGCATCTCGACGCCCTCGACGAGCGTGCGCGGCGGCGGCACCGACTGGTACGCCAGGAAGGTCGCGAGCGCCGTGCGGTCGAGCTGGCGGGCCACGTGTCCGCTCGCGAGCAACGCGCGAATCTCCGACGCGAACAGCAGGCAACGATCGCCACGATGGAAGTACAGCGGTTTGATGCCCAGCCGATCTCGCGCCACGAGCAGCGTCCGCCGTTCGCCGTTCCAGATCGCGAAGGCGAACATCCCTCGCAGCCGCAAGACCACGTCCTCACCCCAGCGCTCGTAGCCGCGCAGGAGCACCTCGGTGTCGGTGCGGCTCTGGAAGCGCGCGCCGTCCCGCTCGAGCTCGGCGCGCAAGTCGGCGAAGTTGTAGATCTCGCCGTTGAACGTGATCCAGACGTCGCGGTCGGCGCTCCGCATCGGCTGTGCGCCACGCTCCGACAGATCGAGGATGGCGAGCCGCGTGTGCCCGAACACGACCTGCGGACCGGGCCCACGGTGATCGAGATCGCCCGCGCATACAGCGACGCCACGGCCGTCAGGTCCTCGATGTCCGAGAGAGGCCACCATGCGCTCGACGGTGCCGATGGACGCCGGATTCGGCGGTTCACCCCAGCACATGACGCCCGCGATCCCGCACATCAGCTCAGCCCGTGCGCCGGTGTTTCGGCGTGCGATTGCACGACCCCGGCCGCCGATCGCGTGGGTGTGTCCGGCGACGCCGCGGTGACATACGCGTCTACCAGCGCGGCCGCGACCGCCGGCCACCGAAACGCCTCGGCCATGCGGCGTCCGCGCGCCCCGCGGCGCCGGCGTTCCTCGCCGCCTCGCATCGCGAGGCTGAGCACATCGGCCAGCGCCTCCGTGGTCTCGCCGGCCGTCCACCCGGCACCGGCCGCGCGAACGTCGTGCGCGAGGTTCACGCCGGCCGACAGCACGACCGGCAGGCCGGCGGCGAGCGCTTCAGCGGCCGCAATCCCGAAATTCTCCTGCCGCGACGCCAGGACGAACAGTGCCGACGCCGCGAGCAACGCGCGTTTGTCCCGGCCGTGAACCCACCCCGGAAAGTCGATGCGGCCGCGTCCGGCGCCGTCGCGCGCAAGCGCCCGCAGCGTCGAGACGTACGACGGCTCGCCGTCGCCGGCGATCGTCAAGCGCCAGGCCCGCGCGTGCGGCTCGTCGGCGATGGAATGGAACGCGGCGATCAGCCGGTCGATGCCCTTCTTCGGATCCAGCCGCGACATCGAGAGGAGCCGCGGCGTGACGTTCGCGCCGGCCGGACCGACCTGGAACCACTCGTCGTCCACGCCGTTCGGCACGACGATCGGCCGCGGCAGCCCGCGCAGCGCCGTTTCGGCGAGTCGTCCTTCTTCATCGGTCGTGTAGTGCATCGCGGCCGCGCCGCGGAGCAGACGCCGGCCCGCGCCTGCCATGAGCAGACGTTTTCGCCAGGCCTTGCGACCGAGGCTCCAGGGATCCAGCGTGCCGAGCGGACGCACCAGGTACGGCACGGCGGCCGCCTGACAGGCACGGCCGGCAGCCATCGACGAGTGCGAGAACACCGCGTGGACGTGCACCACGTCGTAGTCGGTCACGTGCTGCCTCAGCCACTGCGCCAACGCCGGAGACCACTTGAATCCGACACCAAGTGCCCGCGCGAAGAAGATCGTCGGCACGCCGTGATGGTCGACCGTGCGGCCGAGGTCCACCGGCAGGCGCGTGCGACCGTCCGCGTCCGTCGTGGCGATCTGCGCGTCCCAGCCCAGAGTCCGGAGCGCGCGGCCCATGCCGAGCACCGCAGCGCTCGGCCCGCCGTCGCGGGGAGCGACCGACGGGATGACGTGCAGCACGGTCCGCCTCACCGCGTCGTCTCCCGGCATGGCGCGTCGCTGGCGACGAAGGAGCGTGTGCCGGCAGAAGCGCCAAACGCCTCGTCGACCAGCGACATCAAACGTGATTCGAAGCGTGCGCGGCTGAAGCGCTCCTGGACTCGACGCCGGCCCGCGCGCCCCATCGACGCTCGCAGCGCGTCGTCTCCGAGCAGGCGGATCACGTGCGCAGCCAGGGTGGAGACGTCGCCCTGGTCGACGAGCACGCCGGTCACGTCCGGATCGATGACCTCGCGAGCCGCGTCGTGAATCGCCCCAATGCACGGCAGGCCGTGCCGCATGGCTTCGAGATAGACGAGGCCGAAGCCCTCGCACCGGCTGGGCATCGCGAAGATCCACGCTTGACGGTACAGCTCGCGAAGCTCCGCCGCGCCCACGAATCCCGTGAACACGATGGCGCCTGACGAGACCGTCGTCGCCGCCGCCTTGGCCTGCAGCCGCGGCCGATCGTCGCCGTCGCCGACGACCACAAGCCGCGCGTCGGGACAGGCTCGCCGAACGGCTGGCCAGGCTTCGATGAGCTGATCGTGGCCCTTGTACCGCTCGGCCGACGACATGCGTCCGACGATCAGCACCGACGGCACTGCAGATGCTTCGCGCGACGTCTGGAGCTGCGCATCGCTCGCCGTCTCCGGCAGCGCGAGCCCCGACACCGCTACAGGACCGAGCCACGGGTGCATCTCCGACGCGCGGCCGGCCGTGTAGGCGGAGTTCGCCACCAGCAATCGCGCGCCTTCGAGCGCGGCTCGCTGGCGGCGTTGAAGCGGACGCCACAGCTCGATGCCGTGCAGGAACACCGCGTACGGGCGCTGCATGCTGCCAGGGACGAAGTCCTGGACCTGCGCGAGCGACAAGTGCGTGTAGAGAATCCAGTCGGTCGCGTGACGGGCTTGAGCCGCCATCAGCTTCGCGCCGAACGAGACGCGCGACGCCAGGCCGGGCGTCGCGCCGCCGGCGCGCGGATCCAAAAGGACGAGGGTCGCATCGCTCCCCCATCGGGATTCGAACGCGCCCCAGATCAGCCTGGCGGCCGCCGCGACGCCGCCGCCCGTCTCCGCCAGGGTGATGGCCGCGCAGGCCGCCCGGCTCATTGCGCGCCCCGCACGGGTTCTGGCGCGCCCGCCTCGCCGAGCATCGGCCGAGGCACGTACAACCGCACGGTCAAGCCGCCGACGAGCGCGGCCATGACCAGTCCGGCGGCGGCCGTCGAGGTCGCCTCGACGAACGACCCGCCGACGTTGAGCAGCGCAATGGCCGGGACGTACCACATCGTGAACCGGCGGATGTCGCCGCCGGCCAGCGCGCGCAACGCGCGGCCGTCGGCGGCCGCCGTCAAGGCGCCGAGGATCATGAACGACACGAGCACGCCCGCCGTGCCGAAGTTGACGTAGCACTCGAGCACCTGGCCCACGCCCACGCTCGTGTCGGCCGAGAACCGGAATCCCGTGTAGGTCGAGACGAGATCGCCGCTGCCGGCCACGATCGCCTTCTCGGGCCAGAGCGCGCGCGGCAGGAGCGCATAGACCGCCTCGATCATCGTCGCGCCGTGCGCCAGCGTGGCCTGCTGCGCGTCGACGCGTGCGACCGCCGATCCCACCAGGAAGTTCTGATCCAGCCGGATGCCGACGCGGGCCAGATGTCGCGGGTCCTGAATCTGGAACCACTCGAACTGCGACACCGAGTCGACGACGCTGGCCAGCCGATCGTCGAGGCTGCTGCCGCTCCAGACCACCGACCGGATGTACGCGCGATCCCGCATGTAGGTGACGTAGACCGACAACCCGGTGTAGGCGAACAGCACCGCGATCGCCAGGAGCTTCAGCCGCGGTCCGTAGAACGCCGCGAGGAACACGAGCACCATCAGCATTCCCGCGAGTCCGTACCCCAGGTAGCCTTGCGTCGCCACCGTGAAGAACGGCAGCAGGGCGCTGACGAAGAGCCAGCCGAGCATGGCGAGCGAGCGGCGCTCGTGCCAGGCGTTCCAGCACTTGAGGCCCAGGGCGGTGACCATGAGCGTGGATCCGGTCGACACGAGTGCCGTCACGCTCGGCAGTCCGCGGGCGATCGGCAGCAGCACGACGTGCAGCGCGACGCCTGCGACGAGGTAGAAGTTCACCGCGCCATGGTTGATGGCGATGCCCTCGTCGCTCGTGACGTTCGCGGAGCCGGTCCGCGCGCGTCGAAGCTGCAGCACGATCTCCGCGCCGGCGGCGAACATCACCATCGCGAGCGCGCTCTCGCGCATGCCGAGGGTCACGAGGTCCTCCGCGCGATGGCGATTCCAGGGCAGCAGGTTGAACGACGAGGCGAGCCAGTGCAGCGCCCCGAAGCTCACGACGTAGCCGAGCACGAGGCCGACGCCGCGGTGGACCCGCCAGTGCCGCAGGACGACGAAGGCGGCGGCCGCGAGCCAGATGGCGACCCAGTACGCCAGATCGGTCACCGCGAGCTCCTGCCTCGCGCCGCCTGGTGCGCCGTCACCTCGGCCCCCGACGAGCGCGACGCCTCACCGGCGCGCCGCGCGCGTACGACGCGGACGGCCTGCACCGTGCCGGCGGCGGCGATCGAGACGTCCCATCGCGCGATGTGCGCGCGAGCCTGTCGCCCCAACCGATCGCGGTACGACGCGTCGAGCACGATGGGCTCGAGGCGTCTGGTCAAGTCCGACACGGACCCGAAGCGGAACACCGCGCCCGTCTCGTCCGCACGCACCAGATCCGCCGCGCACCCCACGCGATCGCTCACGACCGCGGGCAGCCCGCACGCCATCGCTTCGTTGACGACGAGGCCCCAGGTCTCGCGGCCGTCGGACGGCAGCACCAGCACATCGGCCGCCGCGTAGGCGCGCGCCATCTCGGTTTGGTTCAGGAACCCCGCAACGCGTATCGGCAACGCTTCGCGGGCGACGCGTGCTTCGAGCGCCGCCCGCAGCGGGCCATCGCCCGCCACGAGCGCCGCCACGCCGCGGTGGCGCGCCGTCAGACCGGCGACGGCCTCGACGAACGTCATCGGCTGCTTCATGTCGACCAGCCGGCCGGCGAACAGCAGGACGACACCGTCTTCCGGCAACCCGAAGGCGCGGCGGAGGCCGGCGCGATCCTCACGAAGCCGGTCGGCACGCTCGGCGAAGAACGCGTTGTCCACCGCGTGCGGCGCATCGAAGCACCGATCGTCACGCGCCCCGTAGTGCGTGAGGTACTCCTTCGCGCGCGCCCCGACGACGAGGTAGGCGTCGAAGCGGGGAATGAACAGCCGAAAAGCAGGCGCCTTCAGCGCCCGCCACCATCCGGGACGCGGCATCGCCAGCGTGGAATCGCCGCGGACGATGAGCGGCGTGCCGGTGCGCCAGCAGGCGATCATCGCCTGCCAGTAGCTCAACGTCGCCCAGCCATGGACGATGACGGCATCGAATCGCCGCGCCGCGATGATCCGGCCGACGTCCGGCGTGTTGCAGCCCCAGAAGGCCCCCACGTCAGGACGGCGCGCGACGTTGCGCAGGAACGTGTGTCGGTAGCCGTCGAGCACCGGGACATCCCAGTCGAACTCGACGCCGAAACCGGCGCGGGCCTGGCCTTCGGGTGTCTGGCGGTGACTGAACAGCACCTCGAGATCCAGCAACCGATCGAGGGCTCGGTACCACGGCGCGTAGTACTGGATCGGATGCGTCGCGAGGATGCCGACGCGAAGGGGCGCGGCGATCGCCGTCACGCCGCCCTCGCGTCGACGACCCGATCGAGCACGCGCGCCAGGCGGCCGGCGAGCGCTTCGGCCCAGTAGTCGCCCAGCCCCGAGAGATCCATGCGCGCAGGTCCCGGCGACGCGGCCTCGTCCAGCACCTCGAGCAGCCGGTCGTAGATCGCCCCGATGCGCGCCGCCGCGCGCACGTCATCGCCATACGTGACGAGCGCCACGGCGCGCGATGGGCCGATCGCGCCGAGCACGTCGGCCACCGTGCTGGCCTCGTGATAGACGGCGAGCAGGGGCCGCCGCGCCAGCAGCAACGGAAAAATCTTGCTCGCGGTGTAGTGCGGCTCGCTGCTGCCGAGCGCCAGCAGCGCACCGGCATGCTGCTGCACCTGCACGATGGCCGAGTACGGCAGGCGCGCGGGCTGTTCGTCGACCACGTCGGCGACGCCCAGTTCGCGCGCGATCGGCAGCACGCGATACGTCTCGGCCGCGACGCTCTGGTTGCTCGTCCCGATGAAGTGCAGCCGCAGGCGCGTGTAGAGCGCCGGCCGTTCGTCGCGCACGCGCGCGACGGCAGCCAGCACGGCCCGCAACGTTTCACGGCCGAGCGGCAGCATCGTGCCCGTATAACAGACATGGAGCTGCCCATCGGCCGGATCGAAGGGCAACGCCACACGCGGGGACCATTCCTGGCAAAAGTCCTGCGGCTCGGCGCCGAGCGGGATCGCCTCGGTGATCGGCTGGATGTCGGGGTTGCGGCGCAGCACCGGCTCGAACGTGCCGGCTGACACGGCCGTGATCGCGGCCGCGGCCTTCACCACGCGAGGTTCGAGCCATCCCGCCAACGTCCGGCTGAGCCGGCTCTTCACGTCGACGCCGCCGTCGGGACGCCCACCCACCTCCGCGCCCCAGGCGCTCACCCAGGGATCCTGATAGTCGAGGATGAACGGGACGCGGAACCGGCGCGTGAGCCACGGTCCGAGCAGCGCGGTGTAGCTCGGAAAGATCGTGATGAACGCCGCATCGAACGGCTCGCTCGCGCACAGCGCCGACGCCGCGCGCCGCAGCCCGGCGAAACTGCGCAGCCCCAGGTCGCCGATGCCGACCGAGCGGGTCAATCGCACCGGCCACGCCGGCGCGCGCACGACGCGCAGCGACGCCGGGACGAACGCCGCGAGCGCCGGATCGAGGGCGCCTTCGTACGCGTCCTCACGACAAGTGAGGACCGTGGGCTGCCACCCGTACTTCGGCAGGTACGGCGCGAGCAGGCGCACGCGATGCGCGGCGGCCGACGCATCCGGCGGAAAGTGCGGCGTGATCAGCAGGACGTTGCGCACGTCAGGCATGAACGGCCGCCGGTACGCCGGGCGTGAAGCACTGCCCGACGGCCCGGACGAGCGACTCCGCTTCGGCTTCCATGTTCCACCGCGTGCGCGCCGCGTCGAGCGCCGCACGCGTTGCCGCGGACAACCGATCCGGATCGGACGCCCAGCCGTCCAGCAACTGACCGAGCGCGCCGATGTCGCCTGCGCTGTACGTCGCGACGGCAGCCGGAACGGTGTCGGCAACGCCCTGCTGGCCCGGAACGTCCGTGGCCGCCACGGCGAGCCCCGCCGTGAGATACAGAAACAGCTTGTTCGACACCGTCAATCGTTTGTTCAGACTGTCGCCCACTTCGAGGGCGAGCCCGACGTCGTGTTCGGCGGCACGCGACAGAAGATCGCGCGGTGCACACGGCGGATGGAAATGGACTCGCGCGCCGACTCCCGCGGCGCTCGCCACCTCGAGCAGCGTCCGTCGCACCCCGTCGTCAATCGAGCCGCGAAGGTGGATCTGCACGAGGCGACGAACCCGACCCATGGCACGGATGGCATCCTGGATGCCACGATCCTGCCCGATCGTCTGCGAGAACCAGAACAGCGACAACTCGGCCCCCGTGCGATCGATCACGCGGCCGTCCATCGCGGCGCGTTCCGCCCAGGGATGACAGTTGTGGACCACGACGGGCCGCGCCGTTCCGTAGCGTGCCGCGAACGCGTCCGCCATCGGCCCTGACGCGGCGGTCAAGTGCACGCACGCCGGCACGTAGCGACGCTCCACCGTGAGGATCCGCGCGCGGGGTCGTTGCCATTCCGGCGCATCCGGCACGATGTCGGCGTGCAAATCCTCGACGTCG
This sequence comes from Acidobacteriota bacterium, assembly GCA_020853395.1. Classification (NCBI taxonomy): domain Bacteria; kingdom Pseudomonadati; phylum Acidobacteriota; species Acidobacteriota bacterium. Next base: position 18,240 of record JADYYY010000003.1, on the reverse strand, counting down.
TATCCGAGCCGTGCGGCGTGCCGGCGAGCGGCCCAGGCCGCCGCCGCCAGACCGGCGGGATAGTGCCCGATGAACAAATCGGCAGGTTCACGCGCGGCCAGCCGCGCCAACTCGGGGTAGATGCGCCCTTCCCCGCGCTCCGCGAGTCCGGGCAGGTCGAAGGGGCCGGGCGACAGGCAGCGTGCAACGCGGTGACGAACGCCCGTCAACTGAAAGGCTCGCCGCTCGGCGGCTCGATCCGCGGACCACTTGAACGCGTCGGCACGCCACGCCCTCTCCGCGATGAGCGCGTCGTCGAACGCCCGGAGCCGTTCGATCGGTCCCTGCGTGAAGACAACGCGCACGCGGTATCCGGCGGCCGCCAAAGCATCGGCTTCTCGGACGACGCGCGGCGTCGACGCGAGGTACGCGGGAGTCACGATGCAGACGCGGCGACTCGTCATGGTCAGGCCGAGGCCCTGATACGCGCGGCCTGGACCGTGCACGAGGAGTTGTCGATGGCCGGCGAGACGGTGCGCCAGAAGTCCGCGCGGAAGTCCGCCCATGTCCGGCGCGCGGCGGACGCCAGCGCGAAGCGGCGCATGGCGAACAGCTCGTCGGGATGGTCGGCGCTCCAACGCAGGGCCTCGGCGAGCGCCTCGACGTCCGCCGCGGGAATCACGAACCCGTTCTGCCCCTCGACGATCAGGTCGGCAGCGCCCGCGTTGGCCGTCGTGATCACCGGCAGCCCGTTGGCGAGCGCCTCCGCCACGACCAGCCCGAACCCATCGCAGAGCGTGGGAAAGACCAGCACGCTCGCCTCACGATAGATCGCCGGCAGCGTCGCAGCAGGTACCGCACCGTGCGCCACGATCGCGTCGCCCCCAGGCGCCGCCTTCGCCTTCGCGAGCACGGCGGCTGGCAACGTCGTCTGCCCGTAGAGATGCAACTCGAGGCCCGGACGAGCCACCTGTCGCCATGCCTTCAGGAGCAGGTGCGTCCCTTTGTGCACGGCGGCGTTGCCGACGTGCAGGAACCGGCATGTCCGCGGAGGCGACGCCGGCAGGGCCGACGGATCGATCGGCTCGGGGCCGCCGGGCGCGACGACGAGCAGCTTTTCGGCCGGCACGCCGGCAGCGACGAGCGTCCGCGCCGTGAAGGCCGATCCGGCGACGATCCAGGCGGCCGCCGCAGCCTCGGCATCGCGGATGGCGTCACGACGGGCGTTGCGCGCGGCGAGCACCGCATCGACTGGCGTTCGCAGCAACGGGTCGTGCGCGTATTCGGGTTCGACCCACTGTTCTCTCGCGCAGCGATGCGGGCTGAGGAACGCGACGATGCCCGGCTTGCGGGCACGGGCAGCAGCTTCCAGGGTGGCGAGCGCGCCATGTTCCACGCCGAGGAATGCGCCGGCGTCGGACGAGACGAGGCGCGCCGCGCAGTACCGATCGAGCGCCCGCTCGCTCCGCTCCCACCACCAGTCCTCGAGCCGCCGCGCCCCGAGCCGGCGGACCGCCACGCGCGGCAGCTCCCAACGCCAACGCGTGCGCACCGCCGCGCAGGGCACGAGCGGCGTGCGGCGCTCCAACTCGCGGCTCACCCCCGGCGCGGCCGCGCTGAGCGCGCGCCGCGCCAGCCGGGCCGGGCCTCGATCGAAGCAATCCAACCCGCTCGTCACGTACTCCAGCAGGCGCCCGTGCTCGTGCAGGCTGAGCGCCATGTGTTGGACGTGCGCGTTGTATGCCGACGTCCCCACGAGCACGCGCGTCATGGTGTGGGGAAGCCGCGCGCCGCGCGGCTCTCGCGCCGTGGATCGTGACGATGAGTGATGGACACGAAAGAGAACGAGCCGGCCTTGCCGGCCGGCTCGTGACCTCACACGGTGGGACGATACCGAGGCGGTGCGGCGTCAGCGCGCGACGCACGCGCCTCAGTGCGTCTGCACGTACGACTGCTTGTAGTCCTTCCGGTAGTACGTCGAGTAGTAGTAGCCGTGCCGCTGCACGTCGGCACGATTGAGGACGGCACCGATGAAGTAGGCGCGCGCCGCCGCGAGCTGCTCGATCGCGACCGCCGCGTGCCGCCGGGACGTCATCTCCGCGCCGACCACGAACACGACGCCCCACGCCGCGTTCGCGACGACGACGGCGTCGGTCACGGCCATCACGGGCGGCGCATCCACGATGATCCAGTCGAACTGCCCGCGCAGTTCCTCGATGATCTCGTGGAATCTGGCGGACCCGAGCAGCTCGGCCGGGTTGGGCGGAATGTGCCCCGCGGAGAGCACGAACAGGTTGGGCACCGACGTGCGGCAGGTCGCGACGCGCAGATCCGTGGTGCCGACGAGCACGTTCGACAGCCCCGGTTCCTGCAGGCAGTCGAACACCTCGTGGATGCGCGGCCGGCGCATGTCGCCGTCGATGACGAGCGTCCGCTGCCCCGCCTGCGCGAGCGCCACGGCCAGGTTCGACGAGACGCAGGTCTTGCCTTCGCCTGGCGCGGTGCTCGTCACCACGACCGTGCGCGCGCCTTCCTCCGCCGACGAGAAGACGACCGCGGTCCGCACGGCCCGCACGGCTTCGGCGAAGCTCGGCGGCGCGTTGTCGGAGAGCAGCGGCGCCATGCCGTCCGCGGCCGGCATGGCCGGCACCAGTCCCAGGAACGGCAGGCCGAGGTGCTCCTTGATCTCGTCGGGCGTGCGAATGCGGCTGTCGAGGTACTCGAACCCGAACGCCAGCCCGGCGGCGAGCCCGAGGCCCATGAGCACGGCCACGATGAGATCGCGCTTCGTGTTCGGCAGCACGGGCGTGCGCGGCACTTCGGCGCGGTCGACGACCCTGATGTTCGTGCCCTTGAACTCGCCCGACACGCCGGTCTCGTTCGCCTTCTGGAGGAGCGTCTCGTACAACCGCCGCGCGCTCGCCGCTTCGTCCTTCAGCGCGGCGTATTCGGCGCCCTTCCGGTTCAGTTGCACGGCCTCGGCCGTCTGCGAGGCCAGCGCCTGGCCGAACTGCTGCTCGCGGCCCTGCGCGGCGAGATAGTCGTTCTTGACCGACTGCACGACCTTCTCGATCTCCAGCCGGATCTTGGCCTCGATCGATTGGATCTGCCCGTCGATCTGCACCATCTGCGGTGCGCCCTCGCGGTAGCGGGCCGCGAGCTGGCCCTTCTGCTGCCGCGCCTGATCGAGCTGCTTCTTCAGCGTCTGGACGAACTCGTTGTTCATCACCGGCGGGAACGTCTCGAGGGCGGCCCAGTCGCCCTGCAGCGTTGAGAGCTGCTTGTAGAGCTGTTCCTTCTCGATGCGCTCCACGCGAGCCTTCGTCAGCTCGGCGTTGAGATTCGCCTGCCGCTGCACGATGACGTTCTGGCGATCGTCGACGCCCACGGCGTTGTGCTGTTCCTGATAGTCCTGCAGCGCCCGCTCGCTCTCGGCCACTCGCTTCCGCTGCTCCTCGAGCTGTCCCGTCAGGTAGTCGGCCGCTTCCTTCGACGCGGCGAACCTGGCCTCGAGCGTCTGCTGGATGTATTGATCGGCGATCTCGTTCGCCGCGCGGGCGGCGAACTCGGGATCGGCGGATCGATACTTCAGATCCACGAGGTGGGTGTTCCGGACGGGCGCGACCGTCAGCCCGCCGAGCAGCGCGCTCGTCGCCCCGGACAGCGCCGTGTTCTCATCGGGCGGCGGAGGCGGAATCTTCTTCGGTGCGCCAATCCAGCCGCGTACGCGCTCGATCAGCCCTGGCGCGTCGCCGACCGGCACCTGCGCCGCGGGCGTGAGGCCAAGCTCTGGGACGGCGCGCGCCGCCAGCGCCCGGCTCTGCAGGACGCGATACTGCGTCTGGTAGAAGTCCTCGTCATAGTAGGACGTCGTCTGCTCGAGCACCGAGTCGATCGAGGTCGCGCGGCGCGTGTCTTTCTCGATCAGCAACTGGACCGTGGCTTCGTAGATCGGCGTCTTCTTCAACGTGCTGAACGCGCCGTACACGAACACCGCGAGGAAGGCCAGCCCCGCCGTCCAGCGGCGCCGATGCAGCACGCGCAGGTAGTCGGCGATCTGGAACGTGCCGCGCGCGCGCGGCGTCGTGGCCGAAGAGCGGGGTCGCGAGGAGGTCGCAGGTCTTGTCGGCATGACTCAGAAGATCCGGGCCGGCACGACGAGCGTGTCGCCGGGCCGAACGACGTCGGCGTTGATGTCCTTCACGGGAATGTCCTTCTTCTTGCCGTCCACGAGGCGCTGAATCCTGATGCCGCGCGTCGTGCCGCGGTCGGTGAGCCCGCCGGCCATCGAGAGCGCCTGCAAGACGGTCGTGTCGCGCTTCACGCGGATCGGCCCCTGCGTGTGCACGAACCCGGTGACGAACACCGGGTCCGACTTCGGCACGACGACGATGTCGCCGTCGCGCAGGACCAAGTTGTTCTTCATCGATCGGCCGCTCAACAGGTCCGCGAGATCGACGCGCAGAGATTCGGGATCGCCGGTCGCCGGCGCCGCGCGGTGCACGACCGCTTCCTCGGCGGCGTCCTCCGTGAGCGACCCGGCGCGCGTCAGCACCTCGAACAGCGTCATGTCGCCGCCGAACTGGTACGCGCCCGGCGACCGCACTTCGCCGTTGATCACGACCTTCTTGGTGGTGGACTGCTCCAGCTCGATCGTGACCTGCGGACCGACCAGGTACTTCTCCAGGCGGGTCTTGAGGTCGGCCTCGAGTTGGCGCGGCGTCAGGCCGGCGGCTTTGAGCCGGCCCAGCGTCGGATATTCGAACGCGCCGTCGGCGTCCACCGGGAACGTGCCCGAGTAGAGATCCTCGGCGGCGCCGCCGTTCCACACGCTGATCTTCAGTTGATCGCGCGGCGCGATGGTGAACGCCGCCTGCTGTGCGGTGACGGCGGCGGCCAGCCAGAGGCCGAGCGCGCTCGTCAGCACGAGACGGCGGCAACGATCAGTACCCATACGTCACTGTTCCCCCAGCTCGATACCCGTGATACTGCCGAGAAGCGACCGGCGATACCCGCCGTTCGTAGGCGATCTCGACACCGACTCGCGCCGACGTCCCGAGGCGGACGCCCGTGCCGGCTCCGTAGAGAACGTGCCGGTCGAGACGGCTCCCTTGCCGCACCGCGACATCGGCGACCTCCAGTGCGCGATAGCGCAGGGTGTGCCGCCCCGCCCGTGCGAGCACATCCCACCGGCGGAGCGCCTGCCGGATCGTCACCGTCCCGCCGGTCGAGACGTAGTACGGCTCCTCGCTCTGGATGGAGTACTCGACGCCGCGCCCGGCCGTCACCGCGACCAGCGTCGTCTCCCGCAAGACATAGGAAGCGTTGACGTTCGCAACGACGCCCGCGAAGTCGGGCATCAGCGCATCTCGGGCCTCGACGCGCCGATAGCCAACCATCGCGACGCCGCTGATGAGCGCGAACGGCTTCAACTCGAAGCCCGCCAGCATCGCCGTGCTGTCGCTGTCGCGCACGGCGGCTCGGTCGAACCGATCCTGCTGCGACTCTCCCCGAATGACGAGCGACGTCAGCGGCGTCACATCCACGTTCATCGCCGCAGCCGTGCGCGTGATCCGACGATCGAGGAGCGCGCCGAACGTGTCGTCGACACCGTCGTCGAAACGCACGTGCTGGCGTTCGTGGACGAGCGTGAGGGCCGTGCGCGCGCTGAGACGGACGCGGGCGCCGCCGCCGAGCGACTCACGCGTCTGCTCGACGCGTTGATCGATCTCGAGCGTTGGGCGCTGGTGCGTCACGACCCGGCCGGCCGTCGCGAACGGCGTGAGGCGCGCCAGCAGCACGTCGACCCGTCCTTCCTGGCTGACGGCGAACGAGCGTTGGGTCCGAAACCGCTGGAAGTAGACCATCTCCGCCGATGTCGTGCCGGTCGTCACGGTGCGGCCGACGCGCAGCGACGTCTCGAGCGAGGGAACGAGCGTTGCGGTCGTGTCGCGCGCCGGCGCCGCCGCGGCCGCGCTGTTGAGGACGTTGGTGTCCACGCCGAGGTTGGTGAGCCGAATCCTCGGCTGCAGCGACAGCGGCCCCCAGCGGACGAGCGCCTCGGACGGCGCGGAGGAGGCGGCAGGCGGTTCTGCGACCTGCGCGGTCGCAGGCATAGACACCACGGCTACAACCGCAAGCGGCACGCCAACACGGACGAGGGCGCGAATCACGAGATGTCTTTCGAGGTCACCGCCGGATTCGAGGTCCGGCACGGCGGAACGTGGCAGGGCGAACGACACCAGCCGCGGGCCGTGGGCCCGCGGCTGCCGTGCACGAGAACCTGTCTACTGGCTCGAGCTCTGGACCGTTGCCGCCAACAACGCCGCGCCGGCGGCACTGGCCAGCAGCCACGCCATCGGGTTCTTGCCGCAGTCGATGTTGACGTCGGTCCGGCTGGTCGCCTGCGCCGTCAGCGCGAACGGCCCCTCGGTGCAGATCACCTTGTTGGCCTTGGCGTCGAACAGCTCGACCAAGTAGGGCTGCGAGAGCGCAAGACCGCTGAAACTGAATTGCCCCTGCGCGTCGAGCGCGCCGGTCCTGAGAATGGCGCGGGAATCCGCGCTGCGCAGGCGGACGCTGTAGTCCGAGTACGGCGCCTTCGCCTTGTCGGTGGCGGTGCCGCCGATCACACCCGCGTTCTGGGCCGACTGCGCCACGAGCGGGCCGGCAGCCCCGGCCGCGAGGGCAACGGCCAGCATCAACGTCAACGTTCGTTTGATCGCCATGTGTCCTGTCGTTTCCGGTCGTCCCGCAGGAACGATCCGCAAGGCCATCATCGAGGACCGCACGAGTGGAGTCAAGCGCGCGCGCGGCGCGCGCCGCAAATTACTGTGGCGCGGGTGATACACGACGCCGCGCTGGTCACAGACTTGTCTTCCGCGGCGCCAGCAGCGTCCTCGCGACCTTGAGCTGGCGTACCTTTCTGTAAAGATTCGTCCGCTGGATCCCGAGGGCCCGCGCGGCCTCGCCCACCCTGCCGTGGTGCTTGATCAGCACCGAGCTGATCCACTCGCGTTCGAAGCGCTGCCGCGCGTCCCGAAGCGTGCCACCGGTCTCGACGCGCGCCGTGAGCCCGTCGAGGCGCACGTGCTCCAGCAGATCCTCGAGCTGGATCACCGGCTTGGCGAGCGAGGCGACGACAGCCGACAGCAGCGCCATGAGCTCGGGACCGTTGCCGGGCCATGGAAGCGCCGCCAGCGTCACGAGCGCCGCGCGGCTGAACGCCTTCGGCGCGACGCCCTGGCGCTCACACAGCTCGTGCAGCATCCACGTCGCGACGAGCGGGACGTCCTCGCGCCGGCGGCGGAACGGCGGCACCTCGATCTGCGTCTGCGCAAGCCGTTCGAACAGGTCGCGGCGCACGCGCTCGTCGGCCTCGCGATCGGGCCCGGCGTCCATCGACGCCATGGGGCGAAGGTCAATCTCGACGAGCGTGCGCTCGTCGTGCAGCGTCGCTTCCCGATCGCGCAGAAGTCGCGCGAGCCTGGCTTGGACGCGGGACGGCGCCTCGACGACGTGCTGCAGGAACAGCGTGCCGCTGCTGGCCCGATAGACGGCGCCGGTCTTGCTGATGCGCTCCGTCGCGCGGCGCTCCGGCCCGGAGGGTCGCCGATCGGCGAGGCCGAAGAGCCTCATCTCCAGTTCGGCGAGCGACCCGGCACGGCAGTCGACGGCCACGAAGGGCTGCCCAGCCCGCTCGCTGCGGTTGTGGAGGACGCGGGCCACGAGGGATCGGCCCGTGCCGGGCTCGCCGAGAATCACGACGCCGCGCGCGCCCGGAGCGGACGCGCGAACCTGCTCGACGGTCGCGCGCATCGCCGAGGAGTTCGCGACCACCACGTCTCTGGCCGGAGGAATCGGCGGATCGCCCGTCGAAAGGCCGACGCTCGCGCGGTCGAGCGCGTTGGCCACGACGGCCCCGAGATCGTGCGCATCGAGCGGCAACGCGAGCAGGTCGCTCACGCCGGCACGAACGGCGTCGGCCGCCACGAGCGGCCGCGCCGGATCCATCAGCGCCGCGATCGGCAGGTGCGGTACCTGCGCACGCAGCGCCCTGATGACGCCGATGCCGTGGCGTTCGTCCGCGAGGTGGACGATCGCGACCACGATGTCCGGACGGCGGATGGCACGAACGGCCGCGCCGGGATCCATGACGATCTCGATCGGCAACCCGCAGGTGCCGAGCAGCTCGCCCAACGCTCCCGACTCGTGGGGCGCCTGCACGTAGAGCACGGTGCCGCTGCCGCCCGCGCGCCGCGCTCCCATGTCCGTCGTCGTCGTGGTCGTCGCCAGACTCACGGGCGAGGCTCCTCCATGGGCTCGAAATGCCCGTCACCGCGACGGTCGCGCTCGATCCGGATGACGTCGCCGGTCGGCCCATAGATGAGCCTGCGGTCGGCAACGCCCTTGCCCGAAAGGTCGAGTTCCACGCGGCTCAGATCGCCCCGCGTGTAGAACTCCCACTTGTCCATGCGTCCGTCGAGGTCGGTGTCCTCTTCGACCCGCTGCAGGATGCCGCGATCGTAGTGCTCGCGCCGGGTGCGCGGAGCATCGGGCCGGGACGCTTCCTCGGCGCGAAGGATCACCGCCCACCGATCGAACTTGTTGGCCGCGGCACCCGCGCCGGATGTCCCTGGGCCGTAGTACTCCCACCGGTCCGGCAGGCCATCGCCGTCGCGATCGATCTCGATGTCTTTCAGCGCGGTGCCGTCGAGGTGCGCGGTCGCGTCGAGCGTGCCGTTTCCGTCGGTGTCGGCCTTGAGCTGCTCGAGCCGGCCCGTCTGGCGGTTGTACACGGACTCCGTCTTGATCGCGTCGTTCGCGGCAGCCGACGGAGACTGACAGCCCGCCGCGCCCACACCGAGGCAAAGCAGGCCGGCGAACGAGGCCGGAGCCAGGCAGCCGTGAATCGAACGCATGATCTCGTTGCTCAGTTGATGTTGCGCAGTTGCTCAGGAGCCTGGCCGGAGGCCTGAACGCGTCCGGCTCGTCGCGGCGGTTGGCAAGCGCGGGCGTCGGGCCGGCCTCAGATACAGCTTCGCCCCGTCACTTACAGCGAGGTGAAGGAGAAGGCGATCGCCCTACGACACGATGACCGTCGCTCGGCGATGAGCGACCGAGTGCAGTCCGGATGCCAGGAGATGGTCCTCCGGCCCTGAAGGAACGTCAGGGTATCGGGGAGGCCCATCGGTGTCAATAGCCATACAGCCGTGACGGATCCGATACGGACTCGACAGTCTCGGAATCGGCCGATGGAGAGGATTCTTCAGGCCGCGCGCACGTCGGCCGCATCCACCTCGACGCTGACCGCCTGCCCCACGAGGTCGACGTTCAGCACGAGGCGGGCGCGCGCACCCTTGCGGTCGAGCCGGCCAGTGACGCCACGCAACGGCCCGCTGACGACCTCGACGACGTCGCCTTCGTGGATGAGGGGACAGGGATCGTACTTGAGGTCGCTCGTGACGAGCGATCGGATGCTCTCGACCTGGGCCGCGGGCACCGGGGCCGGCCGGCCCTCGAACGACACCAGCCTCACGACGCCGGCACACTTCAGCACCGGCAGGGTGTGGCGAGGGTCGACCCGCACGAAGCAGTAGCCGGGAAACAGCGGAAAATCGATCCGCTTCTTGCGATCCTTCCAGCGGCTCCAGCGGGCAATCGTGGGCAGGAACGCCTCGAGGCCTTTCCGCTCGAGCTGGATCAGGACTCGCGCTTCGTGCCGCGAGCGGGTCCACACTGCAAACCAGGGCACGTCGTCGTCCGGCGGGAGCGGCCGGGGCGATGCGAGCGCCAGGGGTCGTGAATCGAGCAGTACCGGGGGAGCCATGAGAATCCGAGGCGCAACGCCTGTATCAATTTATCGACGCTCCCAACGGTAGCGTTAAGCCGGGCTGGGGCGAAGACAAATCGGAAGCCAGGCACAGTTGCCATGACCCGTATCAATGTCTACACTTGAGTTGTGGCACGGGGAAAACGAGCACGTCCGCCGGCCGACACGCCGATCGAGATGTACTTGATCAGCAGCGCCGCCGAACTGCTGCAGATGCACCCGCAGACGCTTCGCAAGTACGAACGCCTGGGCCTGGTGCAGCCGCTCCGCACGCTGGGGAGCATGCGGGTCTACCGCCGCGACGAGCTGGAACGGCTGCGGCTGATCAAGGCGCTCGTGGACGACGCGGGCGTCAACCTGGCTGGCGTGCGGCGCCTGCTCTCGATTGCCGACGTGGCGCACCGGCTCCGTCCGCTCGTCGCCGAAACGCGGCAGGACTCGCTGCGCGATCTGCACGACCGGCTCGCACGCGAGCTCGACGAGCTGTTTCGCATCCTGGGGCTGGAGGACGCGTCGAGTTCCACGCCGTAGAACACGGCCGCGACGACACACTATGGAGTTCAGGGATTACTACGCGACGCTCGGCGTCGGCAAGACCGCCTCGGATGCGGAAATCAAGCGGGCGTACCGCAAGCTGGCCCGCAAGTACCATCCGGACTTGAATCCCGGCGACAAGGTCGCCGAGGCGAAGTTCAAGGAGGTCAACGAAGCCAACGAAGTGCTCGGCGATCCGGAGAAGCGCCGCAAGTACGACGAGCTCGGCGCGAACTGGCGCGCCTACGAGCAAGCGCCGCCGCCGCCGAACGCCGGCGGCTGGTCCGGCCCGTTCGGCGGCGGCGACCACGGAGCGGGCGCGAGCTATCGCACCATGACGCCGGAAGAGATGGCCGAGCTCTTCGGCAACCAGGATCCGTTCTCGGATTTCTTTCACACGTTCTTCGGCGGCGCTCAGGCCGGGCAGGCCGAACCGGGCCGGCGCGGCCGCGGTGCGCGATCGGCGCGCGGGCGTGACGTCGAGTCCACGGTCGACCTGACGCTCGAGGAGGCCTTCAGCGGTGCGACGCGGCGGATCTCCATCCGCCAGGACGGTCACTCGCGGACGGTGGACGTGCGCATCCCCGCCGGGGCGAAGGACGGCGCGCGCGTCCGGGCGGCGGGCGAAGGCGGCGCCGCACCGCCCGGCGGCGCGGCGGGCGATCTATTCCTGACGGTACGCGTGCTTCCCCACCCGCGGTTCGAACGGCGGGGCCAGGATCTCTACACGCGCATCCCGGTGCCGATCACGACGGCCGCGCTCGGCGGCGAGGTCGAGGTGCCGACGATCGCGAGCAGCACGCTGCGGCTCAAAGTGCCCGAACTGACCGGATCCGGCCGGGTGTTCCGCCTACGCGGCCACGGCATGCCGACCGTCGGCAGCCCGGCCGAGCGCGGCGATCTCTACGCCACCGTCGACGTCGTCGTTCCGACGCGGCTCACGAACGAGCAGCGCCGCCACTACGAGGCGCTGCGCAAGCTGGAACAGGGCTGAGCGGCTCGATCGCCCTCCGGGCTGAGGACCTAGTCGTCATGAATCTGAATCGGTACACGGAAAAAGCACAGGAAGCCATTTCGGCCGGGCAGCAGCTCGCGGACCGCGCAGGGCACCCGGAACTTCTGCCGGAGCACATTCTGCTCGCGTTGCTGCAGCAGCGCGAAGGCGTCGTTCCGGCCGTGCTCGGCAAGATGAACGTCAACGTGGCGGGGCTCACGGCGGCCGTGCAGGGGCTGCTCGATCGGATGCCGCGCGTGCAGGGCGGCGCACAGCCCGCGTTGTCGAGCCGGCTTCGACAAGTGCTGACCGCGGCGGAACAGGAAGCCGAGCGTCTCAAAGACGAGTACACGAGCACGGAGCACGTGTTTCTCGCCCTCGCGGCCGAAGGCGGGCGCGCGCCGGCGGCTGCGGCGCTCAAGGACGCGGGCGTCACGAAGGACGCGATCTTCACGGCGCTCACGGCCGTGCGCGGCTCGCAGCGCGTGACGGATCAGAATCCGGAAGGCAAGTACCAGGCCCTCGAGCGCTACGGACGCGACCTGACCGACGTCGCGCGCAAGGGCAAGCTCGATCCGGTGGTGGGCCGCGACGACGAGATCCGCCGCGTGATTCAGGTGCTCGCGCGCCGGACGAAGAACAACCCCGTCCTCATCGGCGAACCGGGCGTCGGCAAGACGGCCATCGTCGAAGGGCTGGCCCAGCGGATCGTGCGCGGCGACGTCCCCGAGGGGCTGCGCAACAAGCGCATCGTGGCGCTCGACATGGGGGCGCTCGTCGCCGGCGCGAAGTACCGTGGCGAGTTCGAGGAGCGGCTCAAGGCCGTGCTCAAGGAGATTGCGGACGCGCAGGGCCAGGTCGTCCTCTTCATCGACGAGCTGCACACGGTCGTCGGCGCTGGCGCGGCGGAAGGCTCGATCGACGCCTCCAACCTGCTGAAGCCGATGCTCGCCCGCGGCGAGCTGCACACGATCGGCGCGACGACGCTCGACGAGTACCGGAAGTACATCGAGAAGGACGCCGCGCTCGAACGCCGGTTCCAGCCCGTGCTCGTGAGCGAGCCGAGCGTGGAGGACACGATCAGCATCCTGCGCGGCCTGCGCGAGCGGTACGAGATCCACCACGGGGTGAAGATCAAGGACGCGGCCCTCGTGGCCGCGGCCGTCCTGTCGAACCGCTACATCGCCGACCGGTTCCTGCCCGACAAGGCGATCGATCTCGTGGACGAGGCCGCGTCGCGGCTGCGCATGGAGATCGACTCGATGCCCGCCGAGCTCGACGAGGTCGAGCGGCGCATCATGCAGCTCGAGATCGAACGCGAGGCGCTGCGCAAGGAGTCGGACGCCGCGTCCAAGGAGCGCCTGGCGCGGCTCGAGAAGGAGCTGGCGGAGTTCAAGGAAACACGGGGCCGTCTCGCCGCGCAGTGGCAGCACGAGAAGGCGTCCATTCAGGGGGTGCGCACGCAGAAGGAAGAGCTCGACCAGTTGCGGCTGGAGGTCGAACGCGCGCAGCGCGCCGGCGACTACGCCAAAGCCTCGGAGCTCCAGTACGGGCGCATCCCGCAGCTCGAACGGCAGATCGCCGAGCACGAGCAGGCGGCAGCCACCGGCGCCGCTGGCGCGCCGCGGATGCTCAAGGAGCAGGTGGACGAGGAGGACATCGCCGAGGTCGTGTCACGCTGGACGCACATTCCCGTGAGCCGGCTGATGGAAGGCGAGGTGCAGAAGCTGCTCCACATGGAGGAGCGGCTGCACCAGCGTGTGATCGGGCAGGACGTCGCGGTCACGGCGATCGCCAACGCCATCCGTCGCGCCCGCGCCGGCCTGCAGGATCCGAACCGCCCGCTCGGCAGCTTCATCTTCCTCGGGCCGACCGGCGTCGGCAAGACGGAGCTCGCGCGCGCGCTCGCGGCATTCCTGTTCGACGACGAACAGGCGCTGATCCGGATCGACATGTCGGAGTACCAGGAGAAGCACACGGTGTCGCGCCTGATCGGCGCGCCGCCCGGTTACGTCGGCTACGAGGAAGCCGGACAGCTCACCGAAGCCGTCCGCCGGCGGCCGTATGCCGTCGTGCTCTTCGACGAGATCGAGAAGGCGCATCCCGAAGTGCTCAACGTGATGCTCCAACTGCTCGACGACGGCCGCCTGACCGACGGCAAGGGCCGGACGGTGGACTTCAAGAACACGGTCGTGATCATGACGTCCAACGTCGGCAGCCATCTCATCGCGGAGCGCGCGCTCCGTGGCGACGGCGAGGTCGACGAGGGCACGCGGCAGCAACTGCTCGACGCGCTGCGCCAGCACTTCCGGCCGGAGTTCCTGAACCGGATCGACGACGTGATCTTCTTCCATGCGCTGCGGAAGGCGGACATCCGCCGGATCATCGACGTCCAACTCTCGTCGCTGATGAAGCGGCTGGAGGATCGCAAGCTCCGGCTCGAGCTGAGCGACGCCGCGCGCGATCTCATCATCGAGGAGGGCTACGATCCCGTCTACGGCGCGCGCCCGTTGAAGCGGACGCTGCAGCGGCGGCTGCTCGATCCGCTGGCGTTGCGCGTCCTGCAGGGCGATTTCCGGGAGGGTGATCTCGTGCGCGCCGACGCGCGGAACGGCGAGATAATACTGGAAGCCGCGTCATGACGTCCAAGAACCCCGCCAAGCCCCCGCGACGAGGACCGTTCGGCCGGCCGCTGTCGCCGATCTGGTTCGGCGCGGCGTTCGTCGCCGTGCTGCTGATCGCGAACCTGGCGACCACGCTGCTGCGCCGCGGAGAAACGCTGGAGTACTACCAGTTCAAGACGCTGCTCGAGGAAGGCCGGCTCGCCGACGTCCGCATCACCAAGGACGCGATTCGCGGCACCTACCAGAATCCGGACGGCACGCAGACGTCGTTCACGACCGTCCGCGTCGAGGATCCGAATCTGACCGAGCAGCTCCAGGAGAGGCGGGTGCGATACTCGGGCGAGGTGCAGAGCGAATGGGTCGCCGAGCTGCTGAGCTGGCTCTTCCCCATCCTGCTGGTCGTCGCGCTCTGGACGTTCTTCTTCCGGCGCATGGGCGGTGCCGAGGGGGGCATCATGTCGTTCGCGCGGAGCCGCGCGAAGGTCTACGTGGACGACGACGTGAAGGTGAGCTTCTCCGATGTGGCGGGCGTCGACGAAGCCGCCCAAGAGCTGCGCGAGATCGTCGAGTTCCTGAAGAACCCGAGCAAATACACGGCCATCGGCGGCCGGATCCCGAAGGGCGTCCTGCTCGTCGGCCCGCCAGGCACCGGCAAGACGCTGCTCGCGCGCGCGGTCGCCGGCGAAGCGAAGGTGCCGTTCTTCATCCTGAGCGGCTCGGAATTCGTGGAGATGTTCGTCGGCGTCGGCGCCGCGCGCGTCCGCGATCTCTTCCGCCAGGCCGATCAGAAAGCTCCCTGCATCGTCTTCATCGACGAGCTGGACGCGCTCGGCAAGGTGCGGCAGCAGTCCCCGATGGGCGGACACGAAGAGCGCGAGCAGACGCTCAACCAGTTGCTGGCCGAGATGGACGGCTTCGATTCGAAGAAGGGCGTCATCATCATGGCGGCGACCAATCGCCCCGAGGTGCTCGACCCGGCGCTGCTCCGCCCAGGCCGCTTCGATCGGCAGGTGCTCGTCGACAAGCCGGACATCAAGGGGCGCGAAGCGATCCTCCGCATCCACGCGCGGGAGGTGAAGCTCGCCGAGTCGGTGGATTTCGGCCACATCGCCATCCGCACGGCCGGCTTCTCGGGCGCCGACCTCGCCAACCTGGTGAACGAAGCCGCGCTGCTCGCCGCGCGCCGCGACAAGACGGCCGTCGACCGCCATGACTTCGACGAGGCGATCGAGCGCGTCGTCGCGGGGCTCGAGAAGAAGCGGGCGATGAGCCCGCGGATGCGGCGCATC
Organism: Acidobacteriota bacterium; assembly: GCA_020853395.1. Taxonomy (NCBI): domain Bacteria; kingdom Pseudomonadati; phylum Acidobacteriota; species Acidobacteriota bacterium. The sequence continues at coordinate 2,988 of JADYYY010000003.1, read as the reverse complement.
ATCGCCTATCACGAGGTGGGACACGCGCTCGTCGGCACGCTGCTGCCGGGCATGGATCCGGTGCACAAGGTGTCGATCGTCGGCCGCGGATTCGGCGCGCTCGGCTACACGATGCACCTGCCGACCGAAGACCGCTACCTTCGCACCAAGGCCGAGCTGCGGAACGAGCTGGCCGTCCTGCTCGGCGGCCGCACGGCCGAGATCATCATCTTCGGCGAAGTGTCGACCGGCGATCAGAACGATCTGCTCCGTGCCACCGACATCGCGCGCGCGATGGTGACCGAGCTCGGCATGAGCGACGCGGTCGGCCCGGTGAACCACGAGGGCCGTCGCCGGAGCAGCTTCCTGGAAACGCCCTTCATGCCGGAGCGCGGCGTGTACGCCGAAGACACGGCGCGCGTGATCGACGCCGAGGTGAAGCGGTTGATTACCGAAGCCGAGCAAACGGCCCACCGGCTGCTGACAACGCACCGAACGTCGCTCGACGCCGTCGCCGAACGGTTGCTCGACAAAGAAGTCATCGAAGGCGACGAACTGCGCGCGCTGCTCGAGAGCGCGGCGGTCGTGCCGCCGGCCGGCGAGCCCGCCCAGACGGCCGACTACGCGGAAGGCCACGTGAGTTGAGCTTCCGCGTCCTCGACCGATGACCTCGACACCGGCCTGACGTGCCGCCGCGGGGCGCCGCTCTGATCGGACGCGATGCGCGGCCCTGGCGGGCGTCGTTCGCGCTCGGCGTCGCACTCTGTGCGGCGTATTGCGCGCTCGCGGCAGCCAGCACGTGGCCGCTCATCGATGGCGACGGCCCGGCGTACTTTCCGGCAGCGGTCGAGTGGAGCCGAGGACGCGGCCTGATCAACCCGGTCTGGCTTCCGCCGCTCAACGATACGATCGACGGTCCTGGCGGACGCCGACTCATCTACCACGGCTTCACCTATGCGCTCGTCGCCGGCACCGTGGGCCGCTGGCTCGGCGGCGGCCCGATCGCGACCGTCTGGGCCGCGTACCTGATTCACCTGCTCGCCGCCGTCGTCGGCGCGCTCGCCCTGCTCATGGCCGCGGACATCCGTCCCGCCACGGCGCGCATCCTCGGGCTGGCGGCGCCGATCGCGATGCTCGCCTGCTCGCTGGCGACACACGGCCGCCCCGAACCGCTCGCGCTGGTGCTCGTCAGCGCCGCGGTGCTCGTGTGGCGCATACGCCCCGGCCCCACCGGCGCCGCGGCGGCTGGTGCGGCCGCCGCCCTCCTGCTCGTCACCAGCCCGGCGTGCGGTGCCCTCGCCCTGCCGCTGCTCGTCGCGGCCGTCCTGACATCGCGCCGCACGGGATCGATCGCGCGCGACGGTGCCGCAGCAGCTCTCGGATGGGCCGCCGGCGCCGCAATCGCCGTGATCGCATATCCCTATCCGATCGCGGATTGGATCGCAGGAGTCAGGCGCCATGCCGCCATCAACTTCAGCTTGCCGCTCGGTCAGGGCATCCTGACGACGTGGGTGACGGCGGCCGAATTGCCGCTGCTGGGGTTGACGATGGTGCTGCTGGCCGGCGGCGCGCTGAACATCGTGGTTCAGCGTCTCGCCTCGCTGTCGATGTCGCGGCGCGTCGTTGCAGCCGCGAGCGTCACGCTGTTCGCCGCTGGCCTGGCGCGGACCGCGCTCCTGAAATCCGAGGCCTCCTACAACGCGATCGTCTGGATGCCGCTGCTCGCCGCGCTCGCGCTCTCGGCGCCGCGACGCCGCGTCGGGGAACTGGTGCTCCTGCTGGCGCTCATGCCGCCGGTCGCGGGCGCCGTCCGGACCGCGGCACTGCTGGCCGGCCAGTACAGATCGACGGCCGTGACGTACGACGACGTCCGTCGCAGGCTGCGGGCGCTTCCAGCCGACGAGCTGTCCATCTCGGGAGGGCTGTGGCTCGCCGCGGACGACTCGGCCGCCGTCGGGATCATCGGGAGAGATCCGCTCCGGCGGTTCGTGGTGCAGCAGCAGGCCAAGACCGGCCAGCAGCAGCCTGGAGCCCTGGCCGGCTACGCGCTGCAGGAGGATCGGTTCGGGCCAGGCAGCTCGCTCTGGAGACTCCCGGTCGCGAGGACGCCCGGCGGCTGGGAATTCGCGCTCTACCTGCGAGTCCCCTGATCCCCCGCTATCCCATCTTCTGCATCGCCGCGAGGAACTCGCTGTTGCTCTTCGTCTTGCTCATCTTGTCGAGCAGCAGCTCCATCGCCTCGACCGGCGACAGCGGCGTGAGCACCTTGCGGAGCACCCAGATGCGGTTGAGGTCGTCCTTCGGGATGAGCAGCTCTTCCTTGCGGGTGCCGCTCTTGATGATGTCGATGGCCGGGAACACGCGCTTGTCCACCAGCTTGCGATCGAGGTGGATCTCCATGTTGCCCGTGCCCTTGAACTCTTCGAAGATCACGTCGTCCATGCGCGAGCCGGTGTCGATGAGCGCCGTCGCCATGATGGTCACCGAACCGCCCTCTTCGATGTTGCGGGCCGCGCCGAAGAAGCGCTTCGGCTTCTGAAGGGCGTTCGAATCGAGACCGCCTGACAGGACCTTGCCCGACGGCGGCGCCACGGTGTTGTAGGCACGAGCAAGACGCGTGATCGAGTCCAGAAGAATCACGACATCCTTCTTGTGCTCGACGAGGCGCTTCGCCTTCTCGATAACCATCTCGGCCACCTGCACGTGACGCTGCGCCGGCTCGTCGAACGTGGACGAGATGACCTCGCCGCGCACCGACCGCTGCATGTCCGTCACTTCTTCAGGGCGCTCGTCGATCAGGAGGACGATGAGATACACCTCCGGGTGATTGGTCGTGATCGACTGCGCGATGCTCTGCAGAAGCATCGTCTTGCCCGTCCGCGGCGGCGCCACGATGAGGCCGCGCTGCCCCTTGCCGATGGGCGTCAGCAGGTCCATGGCGCGCGTGGTCAGCGGTTCGCGGTCGGTGTCCAGGATGATCGGGTCGTGGGGATCGATGGGAGTGAGAGC